>CACDFH010000004.1 GCA_902552015.1 uncultured marine group I thaumarchaeote
GTGGAGAATTAGTTCTGGCAAAAACAGATGCTTTGAAATCTTTACGTTCTTTCAATTTTTTTGAGATTAAAATTCTGGCATTTTGTTTTTCTTTATCTGGTACAGAATCTTCTAAATCAAAACAGACAATATCTCCAGAAAGTGATTTTGCTTTTTCTAAGAATCGAGGATTATTTCCTGGAACAAAAACTAGACTACGAAATAGATTTGTCATTAAATGACTATGCGCCTTCAGGCTTCATTAAGATTTTGCCGAAGAACTTGCCAGATAGCATTTTTGTGTGAGCCTCTGCTGCTTGCTCAAATGTATACATAGAGTCAACTGCTGATTTTATTTTTCCTTGACCCATCCAATATAGACCTTGGTCAAGTTCAGCCTTTGTTCCTTGTGTTGAACCTAGAACGTTAATTCCTTTAAAGAATATGTGTCTAAGATCGATTTTGGCGTCATATCCTGTTGTTGCACCACATGAAACTAGAGTTGCACCATATTTGAGCAATGTAAGTTGCTTGTTAAAGTGAGTTTCACCAATATGATCAAATGCAATATCAATTCCTGGTGCTTCATTCTTTGTTTTTGCAATTTCTTTTGAAATTTTGAAGACTTGTTTACTCCAGTCTTCTTGTCTGTGGTCAACTGCATGATCTGCACCTAATTCAAGACATTTGTCGAGTTTATCAGGACTAGCAGTTGCAATTACATCACAGTTGTATAATTTAGCAATTTGAATTGCATAACTTCCAACACCTGAACCACCACCCATAATAAGTACGGTTTGGCCTGGAGTAATTTTTGCTCTTCCAACTAACATGTGCCATGAGGTTAGAATTGTCATTGATGCTGCGGCTGCATCTTCATATGATACACCCTCTGGAATATGTGAAACATTAACTTCTGGTAAATGAATTTCTTCGCTGTATGCACCCCATAGTGGACCTGTTTGGAAACCCCAAACTTGTCTTCGGGTACAATCAAATTCTCTTCCACTTGTACAAGCAGCACAAACTCTGCATGCTAAATTAGAATGAGAAACAACTCTATCGCCAACTTTGAAACCTTTTACATCTTCACCAACTGCAATAACATCTCCTGCTACATCAGAACCTGAGACGTGTGGTAATGGAACTGGAACTGGATTTCCTCTCATTCCCCAAATATCGTTATAGTTTAGAGCAGATGCTTTATTTGTAAAAATTACCTCATCTGGTTTTGGTTTTGGTGAATCAATATCTTCAACCTTGAGGATTTTTGCATAATCATCATCAGGGGCATATTCACGATACACAACTGCTTTCATAATTTCGACCCAGTTTACCCCTAATTATATTTTTTTGAGATCAAATTCTATTGATTTTGAAATCTTTTTTGGGTTGTTGAGCAGATAATAGGATTTGTTTTAGTTGATCGTCAGTAATTTGGCCAGGCGATCTACCCTGACTAGCAAGACCCAACAAATAATTTTCAACCATATTTGCCAGATCAGGTTTTACCATTTTGACATTGTTTAATCTCAATCTTGCGTCAGGACTAAGAATTTGTTTAAGCAACATGTCTTTTTGTGCATTAATTTGGTCTTCGTTTGGTTGATCGTTTACATCAGGTGCTGGGTCACTCATTTCTAACACTAAGAATAGATTTTTAGTTTTGGAGTTGTTTGAATTAATTCTCCTAGAATTTCAGTTGCAAGTTTATCTAATTTTTGCATTCCTTGACGACTAACAACGCGTCCTTTCTTTTCTACTTGTTCAAGATAGCCTAATTTTTCTAATCCATGGATTGCATTTCTAATAATTGCACCACTAGCATCTCTGTGATGACGTGCACCGTAGTACATTTTGCGTTTTCCGTCACCATAAATTGTTCTAAGATCATTTACGGTGAGAGGACCATGAAGGTAAATTTTTCTCATTATAGATGCACATCGAGTATACCACCAATCAGGTTGTTGTGGAGGTTTATCAGCATGTGATCCTGTTTTGACAAAAGATGACCAAACTGGTGCAGGAATATCTTCATTTTTCAAGATCTCAGTAAGTCTTGAGATGAATTCCTGTTGAGGTACATCGTAAACTTTAGCCATTGGAAAAAATTTCGGTAATCGTCTTATAAATCATTGAGAAATAATCTTCCGATATGTGTGATTGCAGTATGAACATGTTATTCGTATAGACTTTGGTTTAGAACCAAGACGAATTTTTGATGTGATCCCAGGAGCAATGAATTTTTTGCATTTTTTGCAAAAATTTGAACTGATTTCAAATGGCATTTTAATTTTGAATTTTAGGCTAATTTTTTTAGCGATTTCAGCCTGTCTTTGAGCTAATCCAGGATTGTTTTTTGCATTAGACAATGCATTGTTGAATAAAATCTCCATTCGTTTCATAGCTATCTCTTTTTTGGAGTTTTTCATTGTGTAATGTATTAAAATTATTTAGAAATAAATGATTAGATGCAGTCAGCGGGATTCGAACCCGCGTCACAGGGTTGGAAACCCCGAATACTAACCAGGCTATACTATGACTGCATAAGGTTAAAAAAAATTTCACCTAAATAAAAATGGTTTTTTCGTATTCATACACAAGTCTACTTGCCACAAGATGTGCTTCTAAAGAAGAATCGTATATTGAAAATGATGTTTCAATAATTTTTTCAGTTTCTTTGTTAAAATGTCCTTTTTGAAATCCACCTATCAAAATACATGAATTTTCTTTGATTTGATGAGTTAATTTTTCAAAAGTAGTTTTTTGGCCTTGTGTTGTTAATCCAATGATTTCACTTGGTTTTATTTTTGATATTAGTTTAGACAGAGAGGAATTTTCCATTTGCATCAAAACTTCTGTTTCAGATTCAATTTTTTTGGTAAGAAATAGTTTTTCCATTAATCCTTGAAATCGATGATATGACTTTGGTAAACGCGTATTGTTGTTTATAGTTATGATTTCATCATTTATTGTGTGAACAAATACCTGGATTTTGTTTTGAAAAAATGCAGGCGATGTGCAAAGGGACAGTAATGTCAGATGTACGATGTCAGGTCTTCCACGTTTGATTTCGTTTTCTAATCCTTTCATGGCACCAAAATGCCAGGAATTATCTAATAATGTATTTGATATATTTTTTTTAAATTTTTTTGAATATGCTAAAACTGATTGGTGGTTAGATAATTCTGTAGGTATTAGTTCAAGTGAAGATTCAACTAGAATTATAGTAAGCATTTGATCATTAAGGGATGTTTGATTTGAATTGTGTCCATGCAGGTTTTGCATTTTCACTAGTGTCAATTAAACCAGAATTACAAACATATTCATCTACTCGTTCAAGACGAAATGAGTTAGAAGAAAAACCAGAACCTCCTACAGATTCAATTTGTTGAGAAACACAACTTCCTTTTGGTTTATCAAATAATCTAGATACTGTGAAAAATTCTATATCTGATTCATTTTCTTCAAAGAAGTTTAAACTTGATTTTATGAATTCTGCTTGATCATTTTGATTTCCATTCACAAAATCTGATGTACTCCAACTAATTTCAAAAAATGCTAGTTGATGTGAGGGGAAAATTTCAAGAGATTTCTCCAAATCAGCGATTGCTTCTTGTGGAGTTCTGTTAATATCACCAACAACATCAGTAGGTTTGTAAGAAAGAGCTATAAAATCACCCATCTCTAATTTAGGAGTTAATTCAAATGAACCACCAGGTTCCATTCCTTTGTTTATGACATTTTCAAGTGACATACTATTGCCGATTTTTACATCAGGGTGTTTTGATTTTATTTCTGTATAAACATCATCAAAAAATTCAACATATGTTGGTATAGAACCACTTGCTCTTTGAAAATGATAATCAATGTCGCCTGCAAATATTACATAATCTATATTTTCATATCTAGAAAGAATCGAATCCAACACACGAATTGTTTCACCTTCTAATGTTTCACCTATTGCTTGATTACCCATCCATGATGGAAATGGACCTAATCTGTCAGCGTTAATTACTGAAAAGAAAAGAGTTGTTTTAAAATTATATTTTTCATTTAATTTCATCATAATATCAGTAACACGCCAATCAAAATTTCCTTTTTCAGGTTCAATTTGACCCCAATACACATACAGATTTGTTCTTCCAGCTCCAGATGTTGATGCAACTTTGTATGCAGATTCCAGATCATCTATGCTTTGTGGAGGATTTATTGTATTAATGACAAGACTAATTTTTTCATTTTGAGAGATTGGTTCGCTTGAAAGTGAGTTTGTATCAACTGGATCACTTTTTGTTATAAAATATGCAGATGCTCCACCTATTGCAACGATTAAAATCACAATTCCAATTAGCCGACTATTCAATATGTCTTGAAACTAGTTTGTATTCTAAAATGTTGTTATTTTATTATCCAGAGGTACAACCACTGTATCCACATTCAATGCAAATATGACAGCCTTCTGTTAAAACAAGAGTGTTTTTACAGTTTGGACATAATTTCTCTTCTATTTCAGGTTCTGGTGCAACATAATTTTCATGAGGAAGTTCTTGTGGAACTGTTACTTTGAGTGCTTCGTTAATCTGTTTTAGAATATATGGATTTTTGATATTATTTTTGATATAATCATGTAGATAATCAGTTGCTGTAACTTCAAAGGTTTTTTGAGAATTTTCACCGGTCATATGAAGAACCTGTTTGTGTCTTGAACCATCACGGTATACTGTAATTCCTTTAAGGCCTAATTCGTGTGCAAGTAAATATGCTGCCTTAACATCTTCTGCAGAAACATCATTTGGCATATTGATAGTTTTTGCAATTGCATTTCCAATCCAATCTTGCCATACTGCTTGAGCCATTAGATGATCAGTCCAGTGTATATCCATTGCAGTAACAAAGATGTTTTGAATCCATTCTGGAATTTCATCAATTCCTCTAACTGAACCATAATTATCAGCAACTTTGGCTAGTATTTCTTCACTGTAGAGACCGTTTTCTCTTAAAACCTCTTCAAATACTTTGTTTGTGTAGAAGAATCTTCCAACGGTAACACGTTTTTCAAATACAAGAGCAAATGTTGGTTCCATTCCATTTGAACAATCTGCCAACATAGATAATGTTCCAGTTGGTGCAACAGTTGTTGTGAGAACATGTCTAACACCATGTTTCTGGATTTTTGCAATTAAAGCGTCCCAATCATAATAATGTCGTTGTTTTGGTTTTTCATAGTATCCAGCAATTGGAATCTTACCTTCAGGATATTCTGTTTTTGAGCAAAGTGGGAATGCACCTCTTGATTGTGCTAGTGCAACACTTTCTTCCATTGAATAGTATGATAATGCTTCAGATAGTTTGCCCATAAACTCGTAGCCTTCTTTTGAGTTGTATGGAATTCTTAATTTGTATAGCAAGTCTGCAACTCCCATTACACCAAGACCAATTCTTCTAGACTCTTTTGATGCTACATTAATTTCTGGAACCGGATAATGATTTACATCAATTACATTATCTAGGAATCTAGTTGTCTTTCTAACAATTTCTTCATATTTCTGCCAATCAAATTCATACTGACCATCTGCTGTTCTTTTTGTAAGATTTGCTAGATTGATTGAACCTAAGTTACAAGATTCGTAAGGATACAAACTTTGTTCCCCACATGGGTTTGTTGCACGTAGTGGTCCACCACGTGCTTTTGCAAATACATTATACTTGTTAATTAGATCAAAGAAGATTAAACCAGGTTCTGCACTTTTCCATGCAGATGTTGCAATAAGATCAATTAGGTGATGTGCGTTAATTTCACGTACAGGGCTTCCATCTCTGGTGCTTCTTAGTGTGTAGGCACCGTCTTCACTGTCTACTAGTGCATTCCAAAAGTCACCCCAAACACCAACACTGACATTAAAGTTCTCTAAAACGCCAGGTTCTGTTTTGTTAGTAATGAATTTTTCAATATCTGGGTGAGATACGTCCATGATTCCCATGTTTGCACCTCTTCTCTTTCCTCCCTGTTTTATGACATCAGTTACAGTATTGATGATATTCATGAATGAGACAGGTCCTGATGCAACGCCTGATGTGGATGCAACAATATCACCTTCTTCTCTTAGTTCAGAGTAATTAATTCCAACACCACCACCAGATTTGAAGATTAGTGCAGCGTCAGAAGTTGTTTTCATAATTTTTGCCATATCATCAGGCATTCCCAATACAAAGCATGCAGACAATTGTCCAAGACGTCCACCAGCATTCATCATGGTAGGTGAATTTGGTAAGAAGACTTGATTTACCATTAGATCATTGTATTCTGTAATTCTTGCTCCGTAGTCAGCAAATTCTTTTGCTGCAAGTTTTGTTAGAAGATCTTTAAAGCTAATCTTTGCTTGTCCTTTTTGTGCAATATCGATATAGCCATTTACTAAACCTCTGAAATGATATTGGTTAAGATAGTATTCGTCAATTTTAAATTTGTAATCAAACTGATCTAGTTTTGTCAGATATTCTTTTGCTTCCTCAACATTTTGTGGTGTATTTCCTGCTGGATTGAATACAGAAGAATCATGTAAGATATCACCAACTGCAATTAAGATTGAAACTCTCTCAAACAATTGAGTTGGAGTTTCAGTAATCTCATTTTTCTTATTTCTAAATAGATATCGAGATGCCAAAACTCTAAGACAATTAAGATCAAAGTCTTTTGAAACAGGATCTAGAACTTTGGTGTTGAGAACCTTCATTTTCTCATCACGGATCTTTCGTCTCTCATGTCTATACAAGATGTATGACTTTGCGATTTCGCTATGACCTTGTTCTATTAGGGTTGATTCCACCATATCTTGAATATCTTCAACTGATGGGGGGTTTTCAGTACCAAATCCTTGAGAAGATAATTTGTTAAGAACACCATTTGTTAGAGTTTGTGCTAAATCACGATCGCCTTCACTAGTTGCAAGTAGTGCTTTATAGATCGCATTTGTAATTTTATCCTGATCAAACTTTGTTGTATCACCATTTCGCTTTCGAATTTCTGCGAAAGATGACTCTATCTGTGAATTTTCAACCAATTATAATCCCCAAGTACATGTTAAACAGATGAGCTAAAAAACTCTTTGGCAATTATTTTTCTAACAATGGGTAAATAAAATTCACAACGGTACGAAAAACTTCGTTTTAGTTTTTTTGATAGTGCTAACCTTGAAAAATAGATTTCAAGTTAGATCAGTAAATGATCGAAACGAATTTCGTTTTAAAAATTAGTACATTAATGAAAATTAGAAAAATGATCTAATGTTTGGCTAGGAAAAATTATAATTTATTTTACTTTACAGGCTTGAATGACGAAATTAGTAAAGAAGCTTTCTCAATTGCCTTTTTGATATCAGATTCTTTTGCTTTTGCATCAAATGGCAGTTTGACAAGTACACCACCGTCCAATATTTTTGAGATCTTATTACAATCAGAGATCGTTTCGGTTTTGGCAGTTGATTTATCTAATTCACCAGGGTTTAATTCTAATCCCTGAGAATAAGTATCGCCTTCTAAAACATCCATAATAGAGTTTTTACCATATTTTTCACTGTCAAGTGTAACAAATCTTGTTAGATCATCACTATCCACCATAGAGATAGACACATCAATTCCCATTTCTTGGCCTTTTTTATGAGCAATATCTACTGCAGTTTCCAAAACTTTGTTTAAGATTTCTTTTCCTTCTTTGTCGTCTTTGTGTCCAAGTATTTTATGTACTGCTTCTTTTACTCCAACAAAATTTAGAATGATAGATGAGTTATTTTTCTGCATGAATTGAGTTTTTTCTGCGAGAATTGGATTAACACCACGTCGTATTAGATCAGATACATCTTTTTTACGAGTTGCCATTGCAGCGATCGCAGGTTTCATCAACAATACAAGTCTAGCTCTAAAGTAAGTTTCATCTTTGCTCGATTCAAGAGCCAAACGTGGAAGATTGATAGTTAATGATCCAAGTTTAATTGATGGTTCAGAAGTTTTGGTAGAGTTTTTGATTGCGTTTGTTGAACATGCACCTTTTGAAAATGTAATATTACCTCCAAGAGATACAGTTTGTGCAAGAATTTCAGAATGATCTGCAACTTTACCTTTTTCATAATCAACAATCAATCCAATTTTTGGTGAAGGTGTTGATTTAACAAAAGTATTGTAAGCAGAGAAAATTGCATTGATTAATTTTTTATCGGCTGAAAGTGGTATTCTGAATGACAATACTGTTGGAGATTTATCTAAACTTGTAGAAGTAGACGACATTGTGAAAACATCTACTAACATTTTTTCAATATCATCTGTATTCTTTGAGAATTTACCAAGTACTGCAGGTAAATCATCAATTACTATTTCTTGTGATGATTCTTTTGATACTAAATTAAATATCATTGGTAATAATTTTCTTAGATCATCAAGTGTCTTTGCTACAGGAATTCGTGTAACGTTAGGACATTTTCCTTTTAGTTCAATTCCATCTTCTATAAGCTCTTTAAGATTTAGAAATATTGTATCAGGAATTAGGGACCATAAACCCAAGTTGGATATGTGTAACTCTCCAGATAGATGAGAATCTGCTATATCTTTAGGCAGTGTGTTTGTGAGTAAATATTCAGCTAGAGTGTTTTTTCCACTAGAAAATAGGATATCTTCAACACCATTTCGAATATTTTCAACATTTGTGAACATTTCTTGAACCTCAAATACAGGCATCCCAAGTCTTGCAAGTTTATTTCGATATTCTTCATGGCCATGCTCTAATAGAACATTATTTACCATTTCACGAATTAATGAACCAGTGAGATATGTTGTTTGAAATTTATAGATTCTATTTTCTACCTCTTCTGTAATTTTTTGTGATAATTCAAGTGGAAGACTTCCTTCTCTAACTAGAGATTGAATTATTTTCTCAGAGTTGAATTCTTCTATGGAATCATGGGATGTACGAACATACATTTTTCCACTTTCTATAATAGATCGTTCTTCAATTTGTCTTGCTAAACTGAGAACTAATTTTCCAAGATTTGTAATAGTATAACGTCTTTCAGATTTATTTAATGCAACAAGTGATTGTCTGAGGAGTTTTCTCAGGTGGTAAGCAAATTTTCCACTTTCTTTTTTTGATTTAAAGCCAGCTAGAGATTTTAGCTCAGAATAGGTCAAAGGACCTTTGGAGTTTAAAATTCTCAAAATATCAATTCTGTTTGGGCTAGCCATGACAGAGAAAATCATTCTAACACGTTTTGATGTAGATTGTAAACGACCGTCGCCTTTAGAATCGTCATCCATATCAAGATCTAGATCATCATCATCGTCTACGCCGACATCAACATCCATATCTAATTCTTCTTCAAAATCTTCTTCCTGCTTCCCCATTGAATTAATAAATAAAAATTAGGTATTAAGGCTTGTTGTCACTAGTACATACAACAAAAAATATTATTTTTCTTCAACATCCAAAGAAAATTCTGATGTTGACAAGGTTTGGTTACATGACGGACACTTGTTGTTATAATGTTTTAGAACATCCTTAACAGATTTGAGCATTTTCATGGTAGAAATTTTTTCTCCACATTTTCCACAAACGATTTCTACGGACATAACAGATCCATTTTTCCAGATCAATTAAAAATTAAGAAAATTTTTTTTAATTAATTCAATAAAATTGATTTACAGTTTTTCTAAGACGATTCCACGTTCGTCAAATCCTGTAATTTTTAGAGGTGTTCCAATTGGTAGATCTGCCGGAGTTGCAATTTTTGGTAGAAAACCAGACACTCTAATGTCAGAATCATCGATTTCCATGACTACCCAAGCATAAGGTGCTAAATCCTCAAATCCTTCAGGAGGGACTGTCATTATTGTATAAGTTGCAACTTTTCCAGAACCTTTGATAATAGAATCTTCAAATTCCTTACTTCCACATTTTTTACAGAAATAAACAGTTGCAAGATGTAATTCACCACATTTTGTACATTTTCTAGCTAAGATATTTCCAGACTTTGCTGCTTCTATAAATTCAGGTTTTGCAGACAATTTACACACTTTGGAATACATGAACTGCACAACTTGCACCTGTTGCGCCAAAGTTTTGTGTCAGTCCAATTTTTGCGTCATTAACGGTTCTTTCTCCAGATTTTCCTGTTAATTGTTCAAAGACTTCAACAACTTGACCAACACCTGTTGCGCCAATTGGATGTCCTTTTGATTTTAAACCGCCTGATGGATTAATAGGAATTGAACCGTTTAGTTTTGTTTCACCATTACGTGCAGCTGTTGCACCAGTACCTTTCTCAAAGAAACCTAAATCTTCACTATCAACAACTTCTGCAACAGTAAAGCAATCATGAACTTCAGCAAAGTCAACATCTTTTGCAGTAATACCTGCCATTTTGTATGCAGCTTCTGCTGCAATTCTAGTACTTGGTATTGTAGTTAATTTTTCACGTCCTTGTAATGCAGCCGGTGATCCACCTCGACCAGAACCAATTACTTTAACATAATCTTTTGAATGTTCTTTTGCAAACTTTTCATTACATAAGATAACAGAACTTGCTCCGTCTGAAAATGGACAGCAATCATATAATTTCAAAGGACTTGCAACTACTGCAGAATCCATAACATCATCAATACTAATTTTTTTTCTCAAGTGTGCTTTTGGATTTAATACACCATTCTCATGGTTCTTTACTGCTACACTTGCAAGATCTTCTTCTGTTGCATCAAACTCATGTAGATATGCACGTGCCATTGATGCAAATAGACCTGGAAATGATGCACCTGCTTGACCTTCATAAAAGAAATCAGAACAATAAGAAAAGTAAGTTGTTGTCCAATCAGTACCGGTATGTGTAACTTTTTCTGTACCTGTAACTAATACTGCATCATAAAATCCTGCTGCAACATTTGCAAATGCTTCTCTAAATGAAACAGAACCAGAACCACATGCAGATTCTATAGAGAGTGAAGGACATTCAGAAATTCCTAGATTACTCATAACTACAGGGCCCAAGTGAACTTGTTTATCTGCTACACCAAATACATTTGAGATGTAACCTGCTTGGATTTCTTTAGGTTCAATACCTGCACTTTCAATTGCACCTACTGATGCTTGTAAAGTAATGTCAGAAATACTATCATCTAGTTTACCGTACTTTGTACTTCCTCCACCTAAAACACAAACACTTTCTCTTTCCACGAAAATTTGCTGACCTAGTCCCTATAAAAATTGATCAAGTAATTTCATAAACTTGAATTACTTATAATCAGTATGAGAAAAAAGAACCAAATCTCAGTTGTAAAATTAGAAAAACGAAATGTGACAAAGTCTACTAAAAAAATTATAGATAATTTCAAGATAGAAATTGATCAATACTATGATGAAAATGGATTCGTTTCATTTTCTGCTAAGAATAAAAAATACACAATTTTAGGAACAAATTCACCAAAAGAAGGCATCTGTGAGTGTCCAGAATGTCACAAGGGACAATTATCAGTAATCAAATCAATTACAACAAAGAAACGATTCATTGGATGCACTAATTATCAAAATGGATGTAAAGCCTCAGCACCACTCTTACAAAAAGCAATGCTAAAAGTTCTAAAAACTAAATGCCCAGAGTGTCATTGGCCTACAGTAATTTTCAGATATACGAGAAAACAAGAATGGAAAAGACAGTGTGCCAATATGAAATGTAAGACTAGATCTTAAAATCAGAATAGATATCGGTTCTTCTATTCTTTAGTAATGGAAGTTTTTTTCTTATTTCATGAACTTTGTCCAAAGAGATGTTTACATAACCAATTCCTTGTCGTTTTTTCATATCTAGTAAGATTCGACCGTAAGGATCAACAGCTAAACTTCTTCCAGAATATACATGACCTAAATGATCAGGTGCTATAACATAACAACCATTTTCAATTGCACGAGATTTATTCAAAGTTAACCAATGTTCTTCCTTCATCGGACCATTAACCCATGCAGAAGGTGCAACAAGAATTTCTGTACCAGATGACGCAAGAGTTCGTGACATTTCAGGAAATCGTAAATCATAACAGATTAGCATTCCCATTTTTCCAACAGATGTTTTTGTTGGTAATGGGATTTCTGTACCAGATGACATTTTGTCAGATTCTTTGAACCCTAAAGCATCGTAAAGATGAATTTTTCTATATTTTCCAGTTACTTCTCCTTTTTTGTTTATGATAAATGAAGTATCATATACACGATCTTTTTTTCTACTTTTCTCATACATTGTACCTACTATACTGATTGAGTTTTCTTTTGCACTCTGTGCAACTGCAGAAACGAATTCACCATTGATGGTTTCTGCTTCTTGTGCTACTTGTTTTGCTGTTTGTGTTGATGGCGTGTAAAACATCATGTATTCAGGGAAGGTAACCATATCAGCATTATTTTTTGCTGCTTGGTTTATGTAATCTAGAATTTTTGGAAGATTTTTTTTCTTATCAGTTGATGCTTTGAACTGAACAAGTGCAATTTTTGACATGTCGTATAGAAAAACCATGAAAATAAAAACATACCATGAATGTGAACGTAATGTAACTGTCTTTAAAAGCGGCAAAATTTTTTCTTTAAAAACATTTGTACCATAGAACCGTAAAAACAGGATACATTCTTTAAAAACTAAAAAGAAATGCCATGACTCATGCATGAGGGAAAACTCCGAAGAGACCATAGAGAACGCACAATTCTCTTTCTAGGATTTTTAATGATTGTGGGTGCGAGTGTATTTTCGCTCCCATAATCTTTTTTTTCTAGCTCCTAGTCGTTATCCGTATGATTCGTATTTTACTTCGTAACTACCATCTTCTCTTTTGTTTCGTTCTGTTACAAACTCTTTGTTTCCGAGAAAATCTAAGGTACCATCAATTGTTCCTTGCCATCCACAGATGTAGAACATTGTGTTATCTTGTGTAATTTTTTCACCAACTAATTCTTCTAATGGAGATACTCTTCCAGGTCTTGCTCTTAGGAATTGTTCTACACGTCCAACTTGACCAGTCCAAGAACGATTTAGCCATTCTTGCGGTCTACTAATTGCAGCTCGATATTTGAAATTCCATTTGTCAGTACCTCTATCAATACTTTCTAATTCTAAATCTGTTAAACGTTCTCTGTAACTTAGTTCATCAACATAACTTGCTCCATGTAAAACAACAATTTCACGTTTATCTCCAATATCATGAAGATGTTGAGCAAAACTAACAAATGGTGCAAGACCGGTACCGCCACCAATACAGACGATTCGTCTTTCATCAGGTTCACCATTTGGTAATTTGTCATTAATTGTCAGAGTGCCATTAGCTTTTCTCCATTGAATTGGGTCACCTTCTTTTAGATTGAACATTGCAGTAGTCAATCTTCCAGGATATGGTTTTCTTACCCATCGAATGACAAACTCAAAATATTTTTTATTTTCTGGATGAGAAGCAATTGAATATGCGCGATTGATTACACGATTATTTTCACTTTTTACAGGAAGCCCCAGAGTTAAAAACTGGCCTGCCTTGTATTCAGGAAAAGGACCTTCAGGAACTACTCGAAATATAGCTAAATCTTCTCTTAGTAATTGAATATAACTAACGGTGGCGTTTTCCAAGGATTAAATCCCCCATGGAGGGATAGCAGAAATTATTGATTGTACCACATCATGATAATGCACTGTTGGTTGAGTGCTGATTAGTAACAAGTTTTCCTGATAAGGAATTGAGATTAAAGTGACATTTTCATATTCAGTTAGTGTGAGTTTTTCATTTCCTAATCGGAATGAAAGATTTTGTGCTTTTCTCCATCTTTCTAAAGAATAATTTATTGAGATTCTTATTTCATCTTCATCCAAAAGAGGATCTAAATCTGGTTTTTGTGTGCTGTATAACAAATCAGATTTATTATTTACAAGACCTACAAAACGAACGCTTTCATGTGAAAAAAGTACATCAGAACATAATTTTTCATGAGTCTGAGTTGTAACTACTTCTTTAGCCAATCCCACTCGGGTCTCTCTTCTGATTCGTCGTCGTCCCTATAATACATAATATATCAAAAATTATTATTTTTCTTTTGATTGCTTTTTCAAATAATCATCAGGAGTCAATCTAAACTCTTCTTCATCAGCGTATGCGGCTTCACCATGTTCACCTAGGTCAAGACCGATATCTTCTATTTCTTTATCAACGCGGATTCCGATAGTGCGTTTCATGACTTGTAGAATCAACCATGTTCCACCAAAGCCCAAAACTGCTGCGACTGCAATACCTACTGCTTGAATCCAGAGTTGATCAGGATTACCATAGAGCCATCCGTCAACACCACCAATTGCGGCGCTGGCAAAAATTCCTATTGCTAAAGCACCTACGATACCTGCGATGCCGTGAACAGAACTGACATCGAGGGCATCGTCGATCTTTAATTTATCTCGAATTAATACAACTCCTCCGTAAGAGAAGACACCAATTGCTATTGCAATTACAAATGCATGTTCAACGCTGACGAAACCAGAGGCAGGTGTGATTCCTGCAAGTCCAGCAATTGCACCGTTGATTCCAGCCACTATTGATGGCTTACCAGTTCTCATCCAAGAGAAGCCTACCCAAATTAATGCAGAAATGGATGAAGCCAGATGAGTAACAAGTGCGGTGTTTGCAGGAAGAGCGCCAGATGTTAAGGCACTACCTGCATTAAATCCGAACCATCCTAGCCAAAGTAAGGAAGCACCTAATACGGCAATAGGAATGCTATGAGGGATGTTTATTGCCGGACCAAAGCCACGTCTTTGTCCAAGTACTATTGCTGCTGCAAGAGCGGCCATACCAACAGAGGTATGAATTACAATACCACCTGCAAAGTCAACAACTCCTAGTTCTGCTAACCATCCACCACCCCAAACCCAATGGACTAATGGATAGTAAATGAGAGCTGACCATACAGAGATGAATATGATAAAAGATTTGAATTTCATTCTTTCGGCAATTGTGCCGGAAAGTAATAGAGGAGTAATACATGCAAACATCATTTGGAACTTAACAAACAGTACACCAGGTATCGACATTCCTTCAAGGGGTTCATCCCATGGAATACCTTTTACAAATGCATGATCTAAGTTACCAATCATACCGTCTTGTGATGGACCAAACGATAGACTGTATCCAAAGACAAACCACATTACACTAAGTAATGATAAACCAAAGATAATTTGTGATAGAATTGAAACCACATTTTTCTTTCTTAATAGACCTGACTCAAATAGACCAAGTGCAGGGATCATTAGTAAAACAAAACATCCTGCTACAAGCATCCATGCTGTATCACCAGTATCTATAGGCATACAAAAATTTAATTTGTTTTTTCATTTAACGTTTATCAAAGTTGATTTACAATGATAATCAATGGTATGCATTTTTTAAAATATTATTTACTTTGAATGCAACAATTTATTCATGCTAAAATTAGAAATAATCCTTTCTGAAAACGACGTAATGTCAATCAGTGAAAGTTTTAAACAAATTAACATTGGCGGTTTAACAATCACCAAAGTTAGAGGAAGAGGTGAGAAAACCGCACCAGAAATTCTTGTACACAAAGGTTCAGAAGTATTTGTACCACACTTCGGTGACAAATATAGAATAATGGTAGTTATTCCTGAATCCAAAGAAGAAAAAGCAGTTGAGATCATAAAGAAAAACTCACGAGGCGGCAAAATTTTCATTTCACAGTTGCTACGTGCAATTGATATTGAGACTGGAAACGAAGGGGAAGAGATCATCTAAATGAAAATCTCCCTTCCAGAAAACAACATCAAAATTTCAAACTTAACCAAAGCCGATTACATGAAACTCGTAGTCATTGGAGCAATAGTTGTCTTACCACCGGTTACATTAGCAATGATAGGAGGAATCTAAATTGATGACAGCAGTTTCTAGAAGACGAGGTACATTAAGACAAGTAATTGCTCATGAAGGCGCAAATTGGGCAGGCACCAAATTCAAAGAATTTCAATCTAATAGAACAATCAAAATTATCTCACAAAAAAGCCGACCAACCACCCTATCGGCAAATAGAGGCACAACACAAACAATTCTAGAATCACCAAACGTTTCTGAGACTAAAATTACTCAGGTATACATTGCCATAAATAGAGGCACAAAACGTAGACTTTTGAAGTTATAATGAAAGCCCAAAAAATGCCAATTAGCCTAAGTAAATCTAAGATTCGTATAGCAAAAATAGGCATGGCCGCAGTTGGAATTATGTTTCTAAGTTTGTACTTGGTTGCAGATTATATCTAGTAATTATCTTCGTAGAGAATTGTAGGATTCTTTAGTTGTTTTTCCATGGTTGGAAGTTGTTTCATAATACAATAATTAACAAAATCAGCAAATGATTTGATTCTATAATCGGTTTCTAAAAGTTCAGTATTGTTATCATACATTTCTTCTAATTTGTATAAAGTGCGTTTTTGAAGAGGAACCAGTCTGTTTCGTTTAGTAACAAATCTTCGAGGAGTTCTAGAATGTTCAGTTTCCACATCCGCTTGACCCTCAAGAGTAGATCCATCGACCATTTCATTCATGTCAAAAACAAATATTTTTTGAGGCATGTTTGCAGGAAGCCCGGAAAGTTTTGATATCATCTCAAGAACAGCACGAGCATCTTTATCTTGCATAGCAAGTTCAATCTTTGCAAGCATTGTAGAACGTACACCAGTACCACCTGCACGAGAACCGGTAGATTTTGTAATGAATTTACTATCTTCTAAATTTCGTTTATCAATAATTTCTATTCCCAATACATCTAATTCTGAACGAATCAAAGGATAGTTTTTTCTGTTGATAATAGCTTCAATCTTCTTCATATTTTTTATCGAAATTAATCTACTATTATACTGTTACAGTTATTCCACATTTGTGCATTCATTGTATATCAAATGATTATCACTGTATACCACTTTCAGTCACAGTTTAATCAAAATGCATGCGTAGGATCCGTTATGAGAAATACATCAAGTAAAAAAATACAATTCAGGATTTAAAGAGAAAATGAACTACAAAACAATATTACAAATGTTAGAAGAAATCAAAGTAATGTTTCCTGAAGATTATAAAAAAATTCTCAGAGATTTAGAATTGAATAAGAAGTCTGACTAATTCGTTCGTATTTTACCCAAAATAGTCAAAATAAAAAGAATAGTTTAGAGTTGATCTCCTGCAAGAAACCAGTTCTCTTTTGGGTTTTCATCAAAGACTACAATCACATGTTCTTTCTTTGTTTTCAAAATTTCAACTGCAGAATCAGTGACGGCCTTTGCAAATTCCTGTTTTTGTTCTTCAGAACGTCCAGGATATAGTGATACGTGTACGTATGGCATAATTGAGATTATAACTATGATAATTTAATTGATTGAATTATCTCCAATCGCCTTTGTACCCATATCTAGAACCATACGTATAATCAGATCGGTTTGTTTTCTTGTAGAAATATCCTACACCCAATCCTAAAAAGAAACCACCAATGTGTGCCAAAAATGCTACACCACCACCTGCAACACCAAAACCTCCTATGAAAAATGGTAACAAGTTTTGAAAGATTAACCAGAAAGGTAAGAAGAATTTTGCAGGAATATGCATCATTCTCCAGAAAAATCCTAACATGACAAATGTCATCACCTTAGCATGTGGGAACATTACAAGATAAGCACCTAAAATTCCCGCAATAGCTCCTGATGCACCAACTGCAGGAATTCCACTTCCAGTGTCACCATAAATGTGAATTAGTCCAGCGCCGACTCCCCACATTAGATAAATTCCAATGTACTTTACTCTGCCAAACTTTGCTTCAATGTTGTCACCAAAGATCCACAAAAACAACATGTTACCACCAAGGTGCATTATACCTCCGTGCATGAATGTTGACGTAATCAAGGTCAGTTCAGGAATGGCAGGGCAATCAATAATTTCAACTCCAGTATTAATTCCATCTATCTGGCCTGTTACACAACCAGGTACGGCACCCCAGTTGAGAAACATGTTCATTGCTTCATAATTTGAAAATTCGATAAACTGTCCAGTGATTGCAACTTCAATTCCAAATACGATCACATTGATAATGATTAATGCAATTGTTAGTTTTGGTTTGAATCCTGGTGGATGTGGATTTTCATCTCTTAATGGAAGCATGAATCAATCAAAGTTTGTTTGGTTTGTATAATAATTTTCAGGTAGATCTAAACTGAGATAATTCCTTCTTTAACTAAAAATTGAATTCCAGATGCAAAGGTGTTATCATCAATTTGTCCGTCTGCCCACCATGCAGCGTTATTTCTGACCCAATCAGGAATAGTTGCATCATCATTTTGTGCGCCGCTAGATGTAGTTGGTACTGAAATAATTCCTTCTTTTATCATAAACTCAATTCCAGATGCAAAGGTGTTGTCATCAATTTGTCCGTCTGCCCACCATGCAGCGTTGTTCTTTACCCAATTAGGAATGTTAACAGATTGTTCTGCAGATGGAATTGGATTGAATGAGCTTGTAGTAGATACACCTACTTCAAACATTTGAGATGATTGGAAAAATTCATCATAGTTAGAAAATCCCTCACCAGTTAGTACCAAGTTCAGAGTGTACATACCATCATCAGGAATGGTTATCAAATGAGTGGCAATTCCCTCTACTGATTTTGTACCTACAAACTCTTCAGGATTGTCACCTGTAACTAAATTGAATTGCTCACCTTGTGGATTAACTAAACCAAATGCATAGATTACATCTTTTACTATACCGCCATTGTTATCAAAGAATGAAAACTCAAATGGAATTTCATCGCCAGCGCCATACGAAGAGTCCCAAGCAATTAGTGCTTTGTATCCATTATCAAATGTCATATCAAACGAATTTTTCTCAACAGTTCCTTCTGGAACTAGTTGAAAGTTCATTGTTTTAGATGAATAGTGAGATTCTCCCAAGAGTTCATTAATTCTTTGTAATTCAGTTCCTGTAACTAAAAAGTGAACAATGTTTTCAGTCTCAGATGAATATGGATCCATTACTAGAACTCTTTGATCAACTTCGACACCATCTACATAACCCTTGAATGATGTTTCAGGATTGTATGGGTCAAATGATTTTGGAACACGAATTTCTTCATGAACCATTTGAACTAGTTCAATATATTCAGGATCCCAATCAAATGGCATGTCAAATGAAATGGCGTTATTACCTTGATTATATGTGAAATTTTCTACATCATCATAGTATGTTTTTACTGTAACAGGTACTTCTGCAGCTTCTGCAGTTTTAATGAAAAAGTTTTGATCCTGTGCAACACTAACAAATGTATCAAAGTATAGCGGTTGTGCAACTAATGAACGAGGACTGGTAGCACCTTCAATTGAGACTTTAACATTATACAATCCGCCTTTTTCAAAGATTGGTCCATCAATGAGTGGTCGCCCCTCACCTCGTGCAAACAATCCACCTGCGGTTCCATGTACCTCACCATAATATTCGGTACACTTCCAAGGCTTTGCTTCGTAGCAATCTGCTTTTGGTCGAACCTCAACATTTAGTGTTCCATCATCATCGTAGAAATAATTTCTAGCTAAAAGATCACCGCTTCGCCAGACTTCAACACGATATGTTACTTGTTCCAGGTTTTCATCAGTTAACATATCAAAGAAACGAATTGAAATGTTTGCTGAATCAACTTCACCTGCAGTCATATCAGCAGGATCTAGTTGTGTAAAAATTGTAACTTCCATACCTTCAAAGCTAATTGGAGGAGCAGCATCACCACCTAAACCATGACCAAAAGCACTTTCACTTAGAAATGGCAAAGTTACACACACAGCTGCAATAATTAAGAAACTTTTGTAGTACAATTACCATTTTTTGCCATAAATCACCTATTAATGATTCGATGGATTTCCATAGTTATTACGAGATCATTTTTATTATATTCACATAAAATTTCACTATGAAATATCTTCTAGGACTCTTACTACTTCCGTTATTGCTAAGTCCAGCCTTTGCAGAAAGTCCAGAAGATTATGAACAAGTTTTACCATCAGAAAAAGGAACATTAGATATTGGATTAACAGTTGATCCGCCAGCAAAAGCAAATGAAGTTTCTAAACTACACATTGGATGGATTAAACCAGGGTTCAACAAGATTCAAGAGCACATAGATTATAGAATTACAGTTATCAAAGATGGTCAGAATATTTTTGGTCCAATTCCACTAACACACACTTCTGTAGGCACAGTAAAAATTCCTGTAGAATTTACATCAAACGGCGAACATGAGATTAAAGTTGAGATGGAGGGAATTTTGTTCCAACCAATTCCGTTAGAAACAACATACTTTACAATTAATGTTGGAGAAGGACAAACATCACAGCCATTACAAGGAAACAACAATGAAGGTGGTGGTTGTCTAATTGCAACTGCAGCATTTGGTTCTGAAATGGCACCACAAGTTCAATTCTTGAGAGAAATTAGAGATAATACAGTAATGAATACACAATCAGGAACTGCATTCATGACCGGATTCAATCAATTCTACTATTCATTTTCACCACATGTAGCAGACTATGAAAGAGAAAACCCAGTTTTCAAAGAAATAGTCAAAGTTACATTGACACCAATGCTAACATCACTAACACTACTCAACTATGTTGATGTTGACACTGAAGAAGAAATGTTAGGCTATGGTATTGGAATCATATTGCTAAATGTAGGAATGTACTTTGTAGCACCAGCTGCTGCAATTATTGTAATAAAGAACAAACTTAGAAAATAAAATTATTTTTTCTTTGCAAGAGATGCTGCACCTATAGCAATTCCAGCTATTCCTAGTCCGATAGCTGCAATAATCATTCCATCTATTCCATCATCAGTTTCAGTTTGTTCTTTTAATTCGTCAATTGTTTCTTGTAATTCTCGTATATCACCACGCAGATCATTTACTTCACGTTCAAAGTCACCGGATTCAACAACTGTTGTCTCAACTGGAGGAAATTGTAAAACTTCTTGTTCCTGTACCTTTAGTGGATGCAATGCTAGATTGACATTTTGTTCGTTAATTTTTCCAAGAAAATTTAGTTGTGACCAACCAGAAAATGTAGGAGTGATTGCTGACTCGTATTTTCCTGGGATATCAGTTGGTTGTAACGGAAGAGTGATGAATTGTTCTTCAACAACTAGTTTTATTTTCAAAGTTTTTTTCAAGCCTTCTATTCCCTTATCAGGGTTAAATGGTTGGTCAGCAGCTTCTTTGGTTTTATCCATTACACTGACATAAACAATAATTGCATTTGATTCGCCAGTTACAATTGGTTTGTTTTTCCAGTCAATTTCAATCCTATAATCTCCAACAGAGTCTGCTTGGTGAGCAAATGCAGAATTAAGCATTAAGGGTGAGATCAAAAATAAAGCGATTAGGCATATTTTTTTCATATTTTATGAAAATAATGATTTGAATAAAAGTCAAAGTAGTACAATTTTCTATCATTTAGGCTCAAAATTGGAGATCATTTTTATTGTCAAACTTCAAAATTTACCTAATGAATAACAAGACTGTAAGTTCCTTATTCGTTCTTTTTGCAATTGTTTCAATCGGAATGACTGCAGCACCTGGTGCATTTGCTGAACACAGCATGAATGCAACAGTAGAGAATGCAATGGGTTCTTCAACACCGGGATGTGAACCAGATTGTTTCATCCCAGCAACAGTTACTATTGGTGTTGGTGGAATGGTTACATTCGCTAACAATGATTCAGCAGCACATACCTCTACAAGTGGTACAGCTGCAGATGGTCCTGATGGATTTTGGGATAGCTCATTAGTTATGATGGGCAGTGCATACACAACTCCAGCACTAGAGGCAGGTGAATATCCTTACTTCTGCATGGTACATCCATGGATGACAGGATTAGTAATTGTTGAAGAAGAAAGTCACGATGATCACGGTCATGATGAAGCAAAAGAAGATCATGATGGCCATGATGACCATGGAGACATGGAAATGGAAATGCAAACACTAACTGCAGCAGATATCGCAATTGATATTGCAGATGGTGCAAAAGCAGGTGAAAGAGTATCAATTGATGTCACAATTGGCGGTTCACACGTTAACTATGACATTGTTGCAACTCATGGTGGTGAAACAATCCTAAGTGAAACTAATGTTCACTCACATACAGGAGAAGGTAATCACGTTACATCAGCACTCGCAGCAGATGCATCTGACGATTTGCCAATTGATGTCACTGTAACATTCCAAGGATTTGGTATGCCAGGTGAAGAAATGACAGGTCCAGTTGGATTAACCAGTAATGCTCAAGCAGTTCCAGAATTTGGTACAATAGCAGCATTGATTCTTGTAGTAGCAATTGGTTCAATAATTGCAGTATCTGCAAAATCAAGACTTAGCTTTATGCCAAAGATCTAGAAAAGACTTTTTTTCTCTTTTTATTTTTATTTTCTTCGAAGCATTGCTACAATTGCAATTATAACACCAGCAGCACCAAGACATAAACCAAATACACCAAAGTTGTAAGCATTTTGAATGTCAACTCCACCTGCAGTAAGACTTACTTCACCAACATTTGATTTAATGTTAGAAACATCTTTTTGTAATGAGGATAATGCATTTTTCACTGCGCTAATTTCACCTGCAGAAGATGAACCGCTAACTGGTGGAAATGCAATGATTGATTGACTTTCAACATCTTCAATAGGGATTACAACATCAACTGGTAAACCATTTAGTTCACCAACTAATTTTACAGACATTGAACCTGTTTTAGTCGGGAATATTTTTGCATAATAATGACCAGGGCGAGGATCAGAGTTAATATCCAATTCTTTAGTTGCACCACCTGCAACTAGGGTTGCAGTCATACTTTTGAAAGCGCTATTTATTCCGGTTCTAAGTCCTTCTTTTTCACCAGATTCTGCTACCTCAATTACAATTTTGTTAGGCAAATTAACAACTGGAGGTTCATCACCCCAACCTGCTTCTATTTCATATTGTTCAAGGTAAATAGTCGTGTGCCCATATGCTGAAGACATACCAAAGCCAGAAATCAAAAGAACACTAAGAAAGAGAAATGATTTTTTCAACAAATATCATTTTCTTCATTACATTATTATCTTTACTAAGATAGTACAATTTTCAGAGAGCATTTCTTTAAATTATAAGTAAACAAAATCGATACAATTGAAAAAAATTTGGATTTTGCCTGTACTAGTATTCTTTTTAGGATTCCCTTTAGCTAGTGCACATCCATTTTTGTTAGATTCAGAACCAGGACAAGGTCAAAATGCACCAGCAGGAACTACACAAATAATTACAAATTATTCTGAAGCAGTTGAAATTGGTTTTTCAGAATTAAGAGTGTATGATGCAAATGGAAATCAAAT
The DNA here is from genome assembly GCA_902552015.1 of uncultured marine group I thaumarchaeote. Lineage (GTDB taxonomy): Archaea > Thermoproteota > Nitrososphaeria > Nitrososphaerales > Nitrosopumilaceae > Nitrosopelagicus. The sequence goes on from CACDFH010000004.1 coordinate 23,441, forward strand.
TGATAATAAAGATACAGCATATAACAATGGAGAAACATCACTAATAGTTACTACACCACCGCTCGAAGACGGAGTTTATACAATTACTAGCAAAGTTCTATCAAAAATTGATGGACATCTAGTACAAGCAGCCATAGTATTTGGAGTGGGAGATGTAAAAATTGATTCATCATTATTGGAGAAACAAGAAAGCTCAGAAACTACATTCATTCCAGAATCAATTGCAAGATTTCCTGGATTGGTTGGTCAGACAATAGTTCTAGGAGGAGTAATAGTTTCAATTACAATTTGGTCATCACAACAAACTAGATTTAGAGAAGTTTTTGCCGACATTAATGAACAATTTAAGGTGAAATTTTCAAAAATTATTGGAATTGGAGTAATTGCAACTTTTGCATCAAATTTTATAATGCTAGGAGTTCAGACATGGAGATTAGAAACTTCGCCGTTAGATGTTATCGGAACAACGTTTGGAACAACGTGGCTAATTCGAATGATCATAACAATAATCATAATTGGACTTTGGTTCTGGATGGAAAAGAAAAATGAAATTACAATTAAAGGACAAATTCCATTATTGATTGCATCATTAATTTTGATTGCAACTACCACAATGATGGGGCATGGTGCATCAACTGAGTTAGAAGCTCCATGGATTTTAGATTATTCACACAATTTGTTATCATCAATCTGGATTGGAGGAGTGATATTTTTTGCATTTGTTGCATTGCCAACCATTACAAAGACAGAGAATTCAATAAAAGAGAAAATTACACTAAGTTTGATTCCAAGATTTTCAGGATTATTCATTATCGCAATTGGAATTTTAATCATAACAGGTCCGACTTTACTATGGTTTTTGGATGATAACGTAGCATCACTAACTGATTCTACATATGGAAAATTGATTTTAATAAAAATTGGAATTGCCGCTGTGATGATTGCATTTGGAGGCTTGTATCAAGTAAAATTCATGAGAGATACGTATGATTTTGAGAAATTAGACATTTCAAAAAAAATTGGTAAGCCATTAAAAATTGAGGCAGGATTAGGAATTGCATTACTAGCAGTTGTTGCACTTTTGGTAAATTCATCACTACCTGCAGGAGAAATCCAATCTGCAGATGCATTGCAAGGAACATTTGGTTATGAATCAGTATTATTTTCTGAAAATGCAAAATTTGACGTCAAAGTATTACCAGCAGGAATTGGATCAAATACAATTTCAGTTATAGTCACATCATATGATGACAAACCGCTTGCAGATATTTCAGGATTGAAGGTTAAAGTTTCAAATCCACAAAAAAATATTTCACCGATAGAAGCTGAAGTTATAGAAGACGTACAAGATTCAATTACAAAATATTCTGCAGATGCTACATTTGGATTTGCAGGAAATTGGCAAATTGAATTAGAAGCCCAAAGAGCAGAAAATTCAAATGAAAATGCAATATTCAGTCTTCAGATAAAACCTGCACTTAGAGATATTAGAACTGAGATTACAGAGTACGAGTTCCCAGCAGAAGAGACAGCACCATTATTCCCAGTTTATGATGGAAAAAATATTTGGATTTCTGATGCGCAAAAACCAAGATTATGGAAATTTTCAATAGAAGATGAACAGTTTACACCATACACATTTGATGGATTAACAACAATTTTCATGGATATGGGTAAAGATGGAAAAATTTGGTTTACAGATACACCTAATTCAAAAATTGGAAGTTTTGATCCTAAAACAGAAGAATTTGAAACTATCGAATTACCACAGTTCAATTTGGCTATCAAAAAATCACTTCCAACATCTGTAGGAGTTGATAACGAAAATGATGTTTGGGTAGCAGTAATTGATCAATCATTGCTTTTAGAGTATAATCAATCAACAAAAAAATTCAAGATAGTAAATACTATCACGCCTGAAGCAGGACCAACTGCAATCGAGATTGACGATTCGAACAATGTATGGTTTGCAGAATCTCTAGTAGGTAAATTAGGTAAGATTGATGGAGAAACAAAAGAGGTAACAGAGTTTGCACCTCAAGGAGAACCGATGGCAGAACCATTTGCATTAATGATTGATAAGGAAGAAAATGTTTGGATTGCAGAACATATTGGTCCTGCAATAACAAAGTTCAATCCAATTTTAGAAGACTTTGAACAAATTAAAATTTCAAATCCAGAATCATTGCCATTTGGAATGGCCTTTGATAAATACGACAACATGTGGGTTGCACAACACGTCATAGATAGTTTAGTAGTGTATGATCAGAGTAGTAATCAGATTATTGAAATTGGCATACCAACTGAAGGTTCATTCACGCAATTCGTAATTGCAGATAATAATGGAGATATTTGGTTTGTGGAACAACGTGGAGGAAAACTTGGTAAAGTTTCAATCAGTGCAGTGCCAAGCCAAATAGGACCAGTTCAAGAAGAAACACCTCAGAGCATAATGTATGTAGAATTAGTAGCACCAATTATTGCAGCAGGAATTATTGCTACATCATTATTTTATGTGAAAAGTGTACGAGATAAGAGAAAAATTGATGAGTTAATTTCCACTAAGTAAAATAAGAGTAAGAATAGTTTTACAATATGAAGATCATAATTGGAATACTGTTAGTATTTTTTGTAACATTCTCAATTGGAACAGCATTTGGTCATGGAGCAGGTATCGAGGCATCACCATTAATTTTTACAAATGATAGAGAAGTGAAAGTTACAGTAGAATTACTTCCAGCAGATTTTTACAAATCAGATCAAAAAATGATTAAGATTGATGCTTATGATCATACAAATCGTGAAACCATTACAAATGCTAGTTTTAAGGTGCAAATTTTTAATGACAATCAGTTATTGCTAGATGAGTGGTTTTACACACAAGATGGAAATTTGATTTTAGAAGTTGATCCTGATGTAATTGTCACTAGTAGAGATGCCATTGAAATTTCAGGAGAGAAGAACAGTTTTGGTTTGTGGGAAAAAACTGATACAACACCATTAATCGTAACTGGACCAATTTTTGATGAGGGTGGAATATACACTTTCAAGATCAATCTAGACGCTCAAGACGAAGTTGGAATAATTAGTGATGTAGAATTTGAGGTTCAAGTAAGCGTAACTAACGTAACATATTATCAAGAAAAGGTAGGGCAAAAAGATGCAGAGTTTAGAGTGAAATCATACTATGATAAAGTTAGCAATTTCGAGTATGATTCAAAAGAAAATGTTGCAAAAATTAGTTTTCCATTTGATTTTTCTGAGACAAATATTTCACATACAAATGTAATACATACAGAAATAATGTTTGCAAAAAATACACTTGAGTTTCTTTCACCAAATTATTCGGGTACGGGTAATGGTATAGAACTATTCAAATCATCAATATTTATCGACGATTATTCTGAAGAAGATAATCGCATAGTTCACTTTGTATTACTGCCAGATCACGTAAGACACATCAAAAATCAAATAAAAAAGATGGGTGAAGAAATACCAAATTCAATTGATTTAGTTCTCAACAAAGGAAAAGAAATAGAATTTCCATTACGAACTTTAACACTTAGCGAAGAATATCAAGTTGATTTATCGTGGGATCCTAAAGTTATAGTTCCTGGGGAAAAAGTCAAATTCATTTACACATTCAGAGATACGACAGACTTGGGTCCAATTAGAGATTCTGATTATACATTTACAATATTACAAGACGGTAAAACAATTTTTTCTGAAGACAGATTTGCAAAAATTGGCGCAGACTTTACAGACTTTACATTTACAGAAGAACAAACAGGTCTTACAATTGCTAGATTTTCAAACATTTCAGGAAGTGGACAACAAACAGAATTTGCATTTGTAGTAGGTGGACAAACAGAATTAAAATCACCATCAGTTCCAGAATGGGTGAAGAACAATGCTGGATGGTGGGCAGAGGGTCAGATACCAGACTCTGCATTCATTGATGGAATTGAATACTTGATCAAAGATGGAATTATTGTTGTTTCAAATGCAAAACAGAGTGAATCACAAGCAGATGGAATTCCAGAATGGGTGAAGAACAATGCTGGATGGTGGGCAGAGGGTCAGATACCAGACTCTGCATTCATTGATGGAATTGAATACTTGATCAAAGATGGAATTATAAGAATAAGTTAAAAAAATTCTAGTTACTCAAAAGCTGAAACAAAACTAGATTGTTCAACCTTTGTTTCTTTGCAGTTGCATTGATTTGAAGATTCACCGCATTCAAAGCAAACTAAGAGATTTCCGCCTTTACAGTCGTATAGTGACATTTCCATATTGTATTACAAAGTTTGTATTTAATGATGATTGAGCATATAGATCGTGTATGACTATTGTTTTCCTATTGTAAAAGTAGGCTCAAAATTGCTGCACGTGTAAATTTTCCATATTCAGCTTGCTGGAAATACTTTGCTTGTTTTGAAGAATCAACATCAGTTGAAATTTCATCAATTCTTGGAAGAGGATGTAATAGTATTGCATCGTCTTTCATTTTATTTACAACATCTTGACCTATCACATAACTGCCTTTTACTTTGACATATTCTTCTTCATCAGGGAATCTTTCTTTTTGAATTCTTGTTACATACAAAACATCCAAGTCCTCTATGTACTCATCTATATTTTCAGATTCAGTGTACGATAGATTTTCTTTTAGATTGTATGTAGAATCACTTCTAATTTTTAATGACTCTGGAGATATCAGATGGACATTGACATCATAATTGCTTAGTCCATACAATAAGGAGTAAACTGTTCGACCATATTTGAGATCACCAACAATTCCAATATTTTTTCCATCAATTTTGCCTAGTTCCTTTTTTATCGTATACAAATCCTGAATTGCTTGGGTAGGATGTTCTTCAGTTCCACTACCTGCATTGATTATAGGTTTGGAAGATACCTCTGCTGCAAATTTACTAGAACCATCCAGAGAATGACGTAAAACAATTGCATCAGTATATCCAGACATAATTCTTACAGTGTCAGCCAAACTTTCACCCTTTTGAACAGATGAAGACGTTGCATCAGCAATTCCAAATGAGGTTCCCCCAAGCAAAGCCATTGCAGATTGAAAACTAAGTCTAGTTCTTGTACTTGGCTCAAAAAATAGATAGCCCAAAGTTTTTCCTCTAGCTATTTCTCGTCTCTGTTCGGCCTCCATTTCCATGATTTCATTTGTTTTTGAGTAGATTTGTTCTAAATCATCCTTTGATAAATCACGTATAGATATAATGTCATTTTGGGAAAAATTATTCATTCTTTGAATCATATATAGTGGCAGATATACAAACTATTCTATGGAACAATCCGATTTGCTAGTCAGGCGTATCAAAGATGGAACAGTAATTGATCATATTAACGAGGGAAAAGGTCTCAGAGTTTTAGAAGCACTGGAAATTGATGGCAGTCGTGGAAATGTCATAACTATTGCTTTGAACATGCCTAGCGGTAAATTAAAGAAAAAAGACATGATAAAGGTAGAAGGCAGGTTCCTAGAAGATGATGATACAAACAAACTAGCAGTAATTGCTCCATCATCGACGGTAAATATAATCAAAGATTACAAACTTGTAGAAAAAAGAAGAGTTTCACTACCTAATCAGATAGAACAAATTTTTCGATGCTCAAATCCAGATTGTATTACTAACAGTCAAGAACACATCGAGTCTACAATGGAAGTAATGGATAAGGAAAATCTAGTTCTAAAGTGTAGATATTGTGGAAGAATTTTAGATGTAAATGATCTAAAGGTTAGCAAAAAGAATTAAAAAATTTTAAAAAAATTATTTTGATTATTGTCCTAAGATAATGAACATCATGACGATACCGTAGATAGCAATTGATTCTACCATACCTACAAAGATGAATACCTTAGATTGTAATGCTGGGTTTTCACTGATTACTGCTAAACCTGCAGAACCTACTTGACCCAGTCCAATTCCTGCACCAAATGCAGCAAGACCAAATGCAAGACCTGCACCTAAGAGTTTCAATGAATCACCACTAGAGGATGTTGCTTCATCTTCTGCAGCATATGCTACACCTGTCAATCCTGATAGTGAGACTACCATGGTTGCAAGTAATAAAATTGAAAGTGGTTTCATTTTCATTTTTTGAAATCTTGAGACCATATTTAAACCAACACCTAATTTTCTTAGATCTTATCCAAAGTTTTCTTTTTTGCAGATTGAAGTTTTTCTTTGATAGTCTTTGAGGAGTTTTCATATTCTTGATCTAAAGTTCTTTTAGAATTGTCAAGAAATCTTTTAATTTCATCTTTTGCCATTTTACTGTCTTTTCTCCATAGAAGCTTTGACCTTTTTCAACCTTGCGAATTCTTCTCTTTCTCTTTCTTCAAGGGTAGCAAGGATGAATCTGACTCGGGTTTTGTATTGAGGAATAATCACATTTTCTAAAGCATTTAGAAGTTTTTGGGTTTTTTCAAGTGCTTTTGCAAGGCTAAAGATAGAATTTTCATATTCAGCAGCCTTACAGATTTTTGGTAGTAAATCCTTGATTAATTTTGCACCACGATCAATTGATGCATTTGTATCTGCAAATCCATAAGGAATTGATTTTGTGTCTTTTTCAGTTACGCTAAGTACAGGAATAGTTACATCTACTACACGTTTTACATCAGAATCTACTTCCATTACTCCAGGTGTAGATTGTGCTACAGAATCTACTGTTGCAACGCCTAAAGAGAGGTATGATTCGTTAACAGATTGATAAATGTCCTGAAGAGGGTCCCATATTCCACCTCGAGTTTTTTGTGCCTCAGTAATCATTTCTTCAATGTTTTTTAGCAAAACTTTACGTTTGTCATCAAGAATTTTTTGTACCATAGTTGCTACTTGGCTTGAACGTTTGTACTTGAAAAGCTCAATCTTTGTTGCTGTAACGTTTTGTCCAAATGACATTAGAATTATTCCTTATAGTATTGATCTACGTATTTGTCTTTAACTTTAGTTAATTCATTCTTTGGAAGTTTTGAGACGCAACTCCATTGTAATCCCAAAGTTTCCTCAATTGTTCTGTTTTCATCTATTGCTTGTGTTAAGAATTTCTTTTCAAATTCGTCACCAAAGTTCATGTAATTAAGATCAACTGGCGTAAGTCCTGCTTTTCCTACAATTCCTGCTAATGCTCTAACTTCTTGAGCACGAGAATATGCATCATAATTTTGATTTGAAATTTCTTGGTGATCAGCACGTGTACTTCCTTCACCAATTCCGTCTTTCATGATTCTACTAAGACTCATCAAAATGTTAATTGGAGGATAAACACCTTGTCTGAACAAATCTCTTCCAAGTACTAATTGTCCTTCTGTAATGTAACCGGTAAGATCTGGAATTGGGTGAGTAATATCATCAGATGGCATTGTTAAGATAGGTACTTGAGTTACACTTCCTTTCTTACCTCTCAATCTTCCTGCTCTTTCATAAATTGTAGAAAGGTCAGTATAGAGATATCCAGGATAACCTTTTCTTCCAGGTACTTCTTCTCTTGCTGCACTGATTTCACGAAGTGCTTCTGCATAGTTTGTCATATCAGTAAGAATAACGAGTACGTGCATTCCTAAATCATACGCAAGATATTCTGCAACAGTTAATGCTACTCTAGGTGTGATGATTCTCTCAATTGCAGGATCGTCTGCAAGATTCAAAAATAGTACACTTCTTTTGAGTGCACCAGATTCTTCTAAACTTCTTTTGAAATATTCTGCTTCACTGTATTGCACACCAATTGCTGCAAATACAACAGCAAAACTATCATCTGTTCCAATGATTGCTGCTTGACGTGCAATTTGTGCTGCCAAGATGTTATGTGACATACCTGAACCTGAAAATATTGGAAGTTTTTGTCCTCTGACAAGTGTAAGCATTCCATCAATTACAGAGACTCCAGTTTGAATGAAATCTTTTGGATATTCTCTTTGTTCTGGATTCATTGGTGCTCCGTTAATATCTAAAAATGAGTCTGCAACTGGTTCTGGTAAACCGTCTTTTGCTCTTCCTAAACCATCAAAGACTCTACCGAGTACTTGTTCGGATACTGGCATTTCCATAACTTTTCCAACAAATTTTGCGTTTGTTCCAGATACAGAAAGACCTGTTGTACCTTCAAAAACTTGAACAACTGCTTTGCCGTTTCCAACCTCTAAGACTTTACCTAAACGTCTTTCACCATCGGTTGTTTCAATTTCTACAAGCTCATCAAATGCTGCATTGTCGACACCATCAACTATTACAAGTGGTCCTTTAATTTCAGCAATCTTGCTGTATTGAACTCCGCCTTGATTACTCAATTTTGAACTTTAACTCCTGTAATACTTTTGAATTGTTCTATCATATCAGTTTCGATTTTATCTAATTTAGGCATCTCATCATCTTTAACATCCATTCTTGCTTTGAGCAATAATGATATTACATCCATTGAACGAATGTCAGCTAGTGATGCACCGTCTTTGAGTGCTTGTTGACCTTTGTTGTAAAAGTCAACTTGTAATTTCATTAATTTGAATTGTTTTTCAGGACTACAGTAAGTATCAACATCATCAAATGAGTTTTGTTGTAATATTCCAATCTTAATCATTCTTGCAACTTCTAAGATTAATTTTTCTTCATCAGGAAGTGCTTCAGGTCCTAGGAGTTTAACGATTTCTTTGAGTGTATCTTCTCTTTGTAAAATTCCATAGGTTTCACTTCTCAAATCTAACCAATCAGCGCTGATATTTTCTGACCACCATTTTGCAATATCTGCAAGATAACCAGAATAGGAGTTCATCCAGTTGATTGATGGATAATGTCTTGAATATGCTAAACTTGCATCTAAAGCCCAGAATGTTTTGATAAATCTCATTGTGTGTGTTGTAACAGGTTCTGTAAAGTCACCACCAGATGGAGATACAGCACCTACTAGAGATACTGAGCCGTCTCTTTCAGGAGAACCTTTTGCTCGGACACGTCCTGCTCTTTCATAAAATTCTGCTAATCTTGATGCGAGATATGATGGATAACCTTCTTCTGCAGGCATCTCTTCTAATCTTCCTGACATTTCACGAAGTGCTTCAGCCCATCTACTTGTAGAATCTGCTACAAGTACAACGTCATAACCCATGTCACGATAATATTCTGCAATTGTTACACCAGTGTAGATACTTGCTTCTCTTGCTGCTACTGGCATGTTACTTGTATTTGCAACAAGGACAGTTCTGTCCATGAGTGGTTTTCCTGTTCTTGGATCTTTTAGTTCTGGAAATTCAACAAGTACCTCAGTCATCTCGTTACCTCTTTCACCACATCCAATGTAGACGACAACTTGAGAGTCAGCCCATTTTGCAATTTGATGTAATGTTACAGTTTTACCTGTACCAAATGCGCCTGGAATTGAACCAGTACCACCTTTTGCTAATGGGAAGAATGTGTCGATAACTCTTTGACCTGTAAGTAACGGAACTGTTGGATCATATCTTTTGAGATATGGTCTTGGTTGTCTGACAGGCCATTTGTGATACATTTTCAATGGGAATGATTGACCATCTTTTTCAACAGTTGCAATTTCAGTTTCTAATGCATAATCACCTTCTGAAACAATGTTTGTGATTTTACCACCTTTGTGATCTGGTGGAACTAGAATTTTATGTTCAATTAATGATGTTTCTGGAACAGTTCCAATGATGTTTCCAGCCTCTACTTCATCACCAACTGCTACAGATGGTGAGAAATGGTATTGCTTTTCCATATCAACAGGAGTGGTTGTGATACCTCTTCCAATGAATGAACCTGATTTTGCTGCCAAATCCTTTAGAGGTCTTTGAATTCCATCATAAATTTGACCAATAATTCCGGGACCCAATAAAACACTAAGTGGGTTACCGGTACCAATTACTGGTTCACCTGGTTTTAGACCACTTGTTGATTCGTAAACTTGAATGAATGCTACATCACCAGTAAGACGAATTACCTCACCGATTAATTTTGCATCCCCAACTGATACGGTTTCATACATTTTTGCATCAGCCATACCGTCAGCCTTTACTGCGGGTCCACTAATCCATACAATTTTTCCTTGTGCTACCATATCAATTACCTAGGTTAAATTGTGCTGCAATATCTTTTCTAATTAAAGGTTTCAACAATTCAATTCTTGCATCAATTGTATTATCAAAACTCATAGAACCATCTTTGGATGTGACTTTTACACCACCCATACAATCAATTGGATCGTTTGATAGTTCTGCACCAGAGATATTTGATACTGCAGATTGAACTACATCTTTGTCTTTAGAATTTGTGTAAACTATAACATCACTGGTGTTTAATGCAGATGTTGCTTCAGTGAGTAATTTTGTGATTAAACTTGAATATTCAGAATTTCTTTCCATATTTGCAATTTTTTCTTTGGCTTTTTCTAATACTTTTTCAGTAGATTCTTGAACGATTAGAAGAGACTTGTTTCTTGCCTCTAAATCTGCACTTCCAACGATCTGTTTTTCAATTTTATCTGCCTCTTTTTTACCATCAGAGATAATTTTCTCGTATTCTTCTTCTAACATTGGAAGAGCATCAGAGAGGGTTTTTTGTGCATCTTCAAGAGAATTTTTAAGACTTTGAGAGAATTCGGATGAATTTCGCTCTAAAACCTGATCGATTGTCGATTCTAAAGCAGAATTTGATGGCAATGAATGCCGTTTTAAAGAATTGAATTTTAATGTTTAGTACAGAAACAATTTGGAAAGATTTTAAAATCACTCGTCGTTCATGTGGTTATCTTGGTAGTAGCAGATCTAATGGTTGGAACGGTAATTTTACCGCGATCAGACACACCAAGCCTAATTTCCAGATTAACAGAGTTTGAGTGGTTCCACAAGATTGATTCTCAGACGGAGACTGTTACACCAGAAGTAGACGATATTTTACTCAAAGCGCAACAATCATTCCAAGAAATTGATGAAGTGGTAAAAGGCCTAGGAATTGAGAAAATAGTCGGAATGATTGAGATTTTGTTCAAGGGAACCGTGTTTAAAAAACAGAATCATGAACTATCAGAACTAAAAGACATGGTTGATGAGATTATCAAACAATCACCTAGTGTAATTGATGAACCAAAACGACTCTTAGATGAACGAGAAGAATTTAGAAGACAAATTTCAGAGTTAACATCATTAATTGAGACATTAGATGTCGTTAAAAAATTGAATCTAGACTTGGGTGGATTTGGATTGATGAAACAATTTTACACTAATCTCTTCATTGTACAAACAAAGGACATTGAAGAGATTAGAAGAAGTCTAGAAAATGTCACAATTGATAATTATGAACTAAATTCAAAGGAAGAATCAGCACTGGTAGTCATTGCAGATTCTGGAGACACTGACAAAGTTCTCAAAGTAATGAGAAGCTTCAACACAAATCCATTTTCAATACCAGAAAACATTGAGCAGAATCCAACAAAAGCATATGCAACTGCAGAATTAAAATTAAAAGAATTTCAAGAAAAAGAAAAGAAAATTACAAAAGAGATCACTGCCATTATTAAAAAAATAAGACAGTCAATTCTAACTTTACATGAAAAAGCCGAGGTTGCAAAAGATGTTTTAGAATTATTAAGAAAACCAGGCGGAACCAAGAACTTTGCAGTTATCCAAGGATACATTCCAAAAAAGATGGCAGGTAAATTTACTGAGACAACAAAACAATGGATGTCACTTACTGAAGAAATAAAAGATCCAGAAGAAGAAAAGAAGAGTCCAACATTATTTGATAACAAAAGATTTGTTAAAACATTTGAGGTGATTACACAAAGTCAGGGAATTCCAAGGAAAGGAGAGGCAGATCCAACACCAATGATTGCATTGATGTGGCCAATTTTCTATGGAGTTATGTTTGCAGATTTAGGACACGGACTTTTGCTTATGGGATTAGGTCTTGTATTCAAACTAAAAGGACAAGGCACTCTTTCAAGATGGGGAATGCTAATTGCAATCTCTGGTGCAGCAGCAGCTATAGCGGGTGTCGGAACGGGTGAGGTGTTTGGATTCCACATAAACTACTTTGATCCATGGAAAGGATTGTTAGACGAGGGTGGTGCATTGCATTCAGTTTCATGGTTAGTAGGCTCAATTAGTGTAGCAGAACTAAACTTTGAACAAGTAATCAATATACTCAAAGTTTCATTATTCCTTGGAATAATTCACCTAGTTTGGGCATTTGTATTACACATCAAAAAATTATGGAAAGAGGGTCACAAAGATACAATGATCTTTGAGGCAATTCCAAACCTTACACTTTACGGCGGAATTGTAGTAATCATGATGTGTGCAATAGGTGCATCATATGATGTGATGAATATGTACTCAAAAATTCATACAGAGGCTGTTCCATGGGTTACAGTTTTCTTAGGAGATTGGGCTCAAGTTTGGATTATCACTAGAATTGCAGGAATCATAATTATTGCATCAATTGTAATGATGATGATTGGTGGGTTAAAGCATAACAAGAAACATCCCGAGGAAGGAGGAAGTGCGGCAAACGTCATGATGGAAGTTCTATTAGGAAAAAGTGTAGAGTGTCTTGCTCACACAATCAGCTATGCGCGAATTGGAATCATGCTGCTTGTACATGCTGCGTTATTATTGACAGTTAACAATTCTTATGCATCACTAGGCGGTATGGAATCACCAGGTGCACTTGCTCTACTCATTGGAGGAAACATTGGAATCATGATGATTGAAGGATTAATCGTATACATCCAGTCTCTAAGACTTCACCTGTACGAATTTTTCACAAAATGGTATGATGGCGGAGCAACACCATTCAAACAAGTTGTACCAGAAATGCTTTACAACCAATTCAAGTGGAAAAAATAATTAATTTTCTTGAATCATTTGTTTGTGTTTTTTGAGTTTTTCTCCTAGTTCTTTTATCTCATTGCGTAATTCTTCATAAGTGTCACCTAAAATGTTGATCTTTGCCGGCTCTATCATCAGTACCTTTTGAAGTTCATTCATTTCCTTTTGTTTCTTGACGATCAATTGATCTATTTTTACAATCTCTTGTTTTATTTTTCCAGTGTCATTTTCAGTCATATCTAACCTTCAACAAATTAATTAAAAAACAATAGTTATTATTTTTCTATAGGAAGGTTCAAGTCGTTTCCCCATTCACCCCATGAACCCAAATACACCTTGACATTTTTGAAACCAATTTTTTTTAGTGAAAGATAGCTATTGGCTGCGCGGTATGCACCCTGACAATATGTAACAATTTCAGTGTCCTTATCCATTTGATATAGAGATTCAAGTTGATCATCAGATTTGAGTTTGCCAGAATCATCAAGATTTTCATTCCAGTCTATATTTTTTGCAGTTGGGATATGACCACCTCTTGCTGCTCTAGGAGTCGTACCATCAAATTCTTCTGGTGAACGAGCATCAATTATTGTGACTTTACCAATACTTGCATTAAGTTCTTCAAAGCCAATTATGATTGAAGGATTTAGAGGCGTTGTAAGATTAGATGGTTTGTAGATAGTAGATTCAGAGACAGTTGGAAGGTGTTCTCCGCTCCATTTTGAAATACCACCATTTAACATTTGAACATCGGGATGTGAAAAATAAAGACACATCCAAACGCCTCTTGCTGCAAGCATTCCAGAAGTGTTATCGTAAAATATGATTTTTTTATTTTCATCAACTCCTGCGTATGAGAGAATTTTTCTCATATGCTCACCAAAACTTTGTATTCCTTTTTGTGAAGTGTCTGCCCAATGAAATGAAAATAGATCTAAACTTACGGCACCAGGAATATGTGCTTTAGAATAATCCTTGTATGAACGGGCATCTATGATTAAAACTGAATCATCTTTGTATATTTTCTCTAGTTCCTGTGTAGAAATGAACATGAATGATCTTTTCTAATGTGGAATAAAAATTAGTTTAGCATCCGCTGTTTGGAAAATCTAAAAAAAGAAAAAAAGAAAATTGGTTTTTTTCTATTCGTTTACGTATGCTCTTTCACCGTTCTGTGAGAGGTCGAGTCCGATTTCCTCCTCTTTTGGAGTGACTCTGATTCCTCCAGGCCATACTGCATCCATTACCTTGAAGATTACAATGGAGACACCAAATGCATATGCAATTGACATTCCTGCAGCAACTATTGAAATTGCTTGTTGTTCATAACCTTCTGGTGTGCCGGTCCATGCGCCAATACCATCGCCTGTGTCCCAGATGTGTGGACTAGCTAGTGTACCTGTTAAGATAGCACCTGTTAAACCACCCATACCGTGAACTCCCCATACATCGAGGGCATCGTCCCATTTTCGAGCGTTCTTGAATGCAACACATCCATAACAAACTGTACCTGCAGCAATACCGATAATTATTGCGGCCATTGGTCCAACCCAACCAGATGCTGGTGTGATTGCTACCAAGCCTGCGACGGCTCCTGTTGCGGCACCTACTATGCTAGGTTTGCCGGTGTGTGCCCATGACATCAACACCCACGTTACTGTCGCCATACCGGTGGCAGTGTTTGTGACTGTCCATGCGCTTACAGTGATTCCATCTACCATTACTTCACTTCCAGCGTTAAAGCCGAACCATCCGAACCATAGAATAGATGCACCAAGAACTACCATTGGTACATTGTGTGGTTCCATTGGAACTTTGCCGTAACCTAATCTTCTTCCGAGGATTAAGGCGCCTGCGAGTGCTGTAAATCCTGATGAAATGTGAACCACAGTTCCGCCAGCGAAGTCAAGTGCATATGATGGTGATAGATCTGGGTTGAAGTCTAAGCTTCCTCCGCCGATGTAACCACCGCCCCATACCCAATGACAAATTGGGTCATAGACGAATGTTCCCCATAAGAGAACAAAGACTACAATTGCACTGAATTTCATACGGTCAACTAAACCACCAACAATGAGTGCTGGTGTGATGATTGCGAAGGTTGCTTGGAACATAGCAAATAGTTGGTGAGGAACAGTTCCTGGCCAAGTATCACTACATACATCTCCTTCCTTCATCGTTTGCATTTGGTAATAGTGTGCCCAAGTATCTTCACATGGACTTGGAGCACCTAACGGTGCCCAGTGTGAAACTTGGTTGAAGCCAACATAATCAAGGTTGCCCATGAACATGTTTGCATCGTTGTCTATTCCGCCGAATGCAAGTGAATAACCCCACAATACCCATTGTACACTCATGAGACCCATGATTACAAAGACCATGCCAATTGTATTGACTGCGTTCTTTGATCTTGCTAATCCTCCGTAGAAGAATGCAACACCTGGAGTCATGAAAAGTACGAGAGAGCTTGCGGTTAGCATCCAAGCCATGTCACCTGTATCTACATAACAGTACATGTCTGGGACGCCATCATCATCAGTGTCATACCAACATTCGTTTGGGTTACCGGTATAGATACCAGCACCTCCATCGGGATCACCGACAATATACCCATCCATACCATCAGAGGTTTGTTGAGCATATGCTGTTGATAGAGCACCTGTTGCCGTCATAGCGACTGCGGCCATAAGTATTAGAGCATACTTATGGTTTCGAGATTTCATTGATCAAATCCGCTGGATGAATGTATATAACAATTAAGATGTAAAATCTGTACCTAATGTAAATTATTATATTCTAGCATATTGTGATAGTAACATAGAATGAACAAATTATGTTACTTAATGAGGCAAAAAGGGGTATGAAAACAGAAAAACCACGATTGGCAATATTTGACACCTTCAAGACTAAAACTCAGCAGATAACTGGAGAGGCATCAAGACAAAGAGCAATCATACATCATCTATCAAATTCAACAAATTCCGCATCAAAGACGAGAACTGCCATATCTCAGAGCATTGCAGAAAAAAATAAAATTTTGTGGAAGAACATCTATTCAGGAATATTCAGAGATTTAGACGAAATTTTGATTCCATTAGGAATAGTTGAAGAAGAAGGTAGACTTCCTCTAAAAAGAGGACCTAAAGCATTACAACAAAACGGAATGCCATTTTATCATTTGACAAAAAAAGGAATGATCGTCTCTTTGGCAATAGATAGCATGTCAGAAAAGAAAAAAATTCTCAAGGGCATATTGAGCCAGGCAGATGGAGATGAAAAACAGGCGTTTGAGATTATGCAAAAATTAGTAAAAATTGCTCCTCATTTTGGTTTCTCAGTTTTTGAGAGATATGTCAAGGCATATTGTGATAACAAACTTGACGATCTGGTTCCATTTACAGTGGAAAATGTGAGTAAATCAGCAGATGACTCAGCACAGCTCCAAATGGAGCTATTAGAAGGATTTTCCAAGCTTTCCAAGTCAGATCGGGATCAAACTATTGATTTTCTAAAGAAAATTGACTGAGATCGTTAACAAACATTTAAAATCAGTTCGGCGTGAGAAAAGCTAAATGGGCTCTGGAGGTTCTCAGAAAATTTTCGTGACTGTAAAATCTTACAGTCAGAGAGGTAAATTACTAAAGAGAGCAGATATCCAGACTTTGGCAGAATCGCGGGATCTTGAAGAATTGGTTACCAGGATTAAGAACACAAAATATGCTGATGCAGTATCTGGAATCGAAAAACCATATTCAGCTGAAAAACTCGAAAATGCATTAAGGGTCTATCTTGCAGATGCGCAATTTAAGATTGCAAAGGCTTCTGGCAAATCAAAAATTTTGGATGCATATTTTCATAAATTTCTAATTACAAATCTCAAACTCATCCTCAAAGGAAAGATCCTTGGAAAATCACAAGAGGATATTGAATCATACTTTAATTTCCATGCTGAAGAACTAATCAGCCAAAGAGACGTTGTTGTCAAGGCTCTAGTTGCAAAGGATCTAGAAGAAGCAGTTTCAAGCCTTTCATCGTCACCATTTTCTGCAGATATTACAAAAGCTGTCGAATTGTACAATGAGACAAAAAATACTCAGGCATTTGATATTTACTTTGACAAGATGCTTTACCATCAAATTAGCAAGGCAATCAGAAGCGAGAACAATCAAGACATTACTAGAATCTATGGAAGAGACATTGACTTTTACAATATCATGAGTATTGTTAGGGGAAAATTCTGGGGACTAGATTCTGAGAAAATTGAGGACCTATTAGTACCACCAACTGCAACCACACCAAAACATCTTCTAGACAGAATGGTCGCAGCAGAGTCTGTCAAAGATGCAATTGATGAACTTTCAACTACAAAATACAAGTCAATCATCCCAGATGCAGAAGATGATGTAGAAGTACTTTCACAGTTTGAGCATGCATTAGAGATGGGAATCTATAAGGCAACAAATGCATCATTTTCAAAAATGTTTAGCTTTGCAACAGTTATTGGAATTTCAAAATTAATTGGATATGAGGTACGAAATATCAGCGCAACAGCATTTGCAGTTGAGCAGAAAATTCCAGTAGAGACTACAATGTCAAAATTAATTATAAACGAAGAGTAGAATGGCAAGAGTTTTTTCACAAAAAAAGGAAATTCCAGCAGATGTACTTGTAAATACACTTTGGGTTAGCACAGGATTAGCAGTAGTTCTCACAGTACCATCAATTCTGATTTTCATGTTCTTTTTCCTCAATTTCGACAATATTGTCGCAGGAGCAGTAATTGGGTTTGGATTACACTTTATTTTACTAGCATTTTCAGAAAAGATTTCAAAATTCCTTATGTCAATTTCAAGTACAGAAGAACCAAAAATAAAGAATCATGGATTTATGGCCAGTGACTACTTTACGTTTGAAACAGACGAGGAAAATGTAGTTATTTTGACCATTAAAGACGAGGAACGTGAAAGAAAGGATGTTCATACATATCTTGAAAATCATCAAATATTCCATGTTGCATTAAACAAATACCACAATAAAACGACAAAAATTACCTACTGACTGCATCTTTTCATAGAGTAAGATTTCATATGAACAACTTTAAAACACCGATGAAATCCAAATGATCTACAATGATGGGAGATCGCGACTATAGGTCGGTTATCAAAAATTCAGTTGAATCAGTTGGAAGAGAACTAGAATATAGATTTGAAAAAGACAATATTTCAAAAATTCATGCAAGTGAAGTAACAGGATGTCTCAGAAGGGCATTTTATGATAGAACCGATGAGATTGAAAAAGACAGAACGAGTTTTTCAGATCTAATTGGAGGCATGTTTAGACAGTTAGATTATGGAGCAAAACCTCAAGAGTTCTCCTTAGAAGATATCAGTCTACAAGCCCAAGCAGACCTGATTGTAGACGATTTAGTGATGGTTTTCAGATCAACTGGAGATTTCCCAGAAAGCCCAAATGCAAAAGATTTGCTGTACATTAACGCCTGTATGTATGCATACGAAAAAGTTGATGGAGTTATAATTTACATAAATGGCAAAGGAGATGAAATATCATTTTCAGTTACAAAACACAAGAAGATGTTTGAAGAAACTATCAGAAGAGTTCGTGTCCTAAATGACCTACTAAAAGAGAAAAAGACTCCAATTCTAGAAACATCCAAGGAATGTACAGAATGCCAATATTTTGAAAGATGTTATACAAACAAGAAGGCTGGAAAAACCATTAACTTCTTTGGTGCAGGAAAAGACTTCTTGGATAGTATGAAATCATAGATAAAAATAGAAAAAGAAAAAGAAAATTCTTTTTTGGTTTTAGTTTATTCGCCTGGTTCTTCTGGATGGCCTTTGCCTCTAAGTGCAAATGTAACTACTGCTAATGCGATTGCTACGCCAATTGCTGAACCGAATGCGGCCATATCTGCTTCTGCCATGAGAAAACCGTTTAGAAATAGAATATAACGTGTTGTATCATAATTTTCAAAAATTATGATACTATTACCTAGTAAATTCGAAGGTGATCTCGTTTTCTCCGCCTGCAGTCATGGAACTGAGGTTGTAGTATGCCTCGCCTGTTACACGCCACTGCGGATTGTCATTCTCTAGTGCACTCCAAAGTTCAGGAATATTGCCGTTATTTTTGATGGTGAATTCATCTTTGATGATTGATGGTCGATCGCTGAGAATTGTAAAGTAATTTGAGGCAGAAACTAATCCACCAGGAGCGGCTCGGTCACCAATTGATTTTGTGCCAATCTTCATTCCATCCTCATAGACATTATAACGAATCATCTCTAAAATTACAGATTTGTAATTTGGGTTCGTTACCTTGAATGATATTTCTACAAATGCAGTTCTCTCATCAACGTCTTCGATTATAATATCATTAAGTTCAATTACCAATGGTTCAATTACTGTAGCTCCGCCTGAACTACCCAAACGTGCCTCACCAGAGGTATCATCAATGACTGAGGTTCCAGAATATGCAATAATCAGAATTACGACTGCAAAAGCGCCGACAACTCCAATAACAGGTATTCTTGGATTCAATAAAATTTTCTTATTTTTTCTTCATAAAAAGGAATCTAAAATATAGCACTAGTGCTGAAGAAAATTATGCAGTACTTTCAGGCAGTCCAGGAAGGCAAAAAGCGAGCAAATGAAGCCCAAATGAAATTATTTGATGTTGCAGGATTTGCCATGCTGACACTAACTACAAAGAAAAAAGATGGAAAATTCATTCCCATAGGAGAGGAGAACTATTGTGCTGCAATACATCGACCGGAAGGATATCTCGTCATCCTAGTTGATTCAGAGGGATACACAAAGGCACAAACAAAGGATTTGGAAAAAGAAGAGGCAGGACAAATTTACTGTAAAGTTGAAGAATCAGGAATTGAGGAATTTCCAGGAAATCAGATTACAATTTGGACCGAAACATTTGATACAATTCAATCAGAATTTAAATAAAAAAATCAGAGAGTAGCTTCTTTGAATTTATTCATGTTTTTGATATCAATAAAATCAATATCACATTTTGCCTGTTCTCTGTATGAGCCATCTAATTCTATTAGTTTAGATAATAATTCTAGCCCCTCATCGAGTTTTCCAGATTTGATTAATGATGATGCCATATTGTACATGCCAGTCTTGCTGTCAGGTTTTATTTTCAAAACTATATCAAAACACTCGATAGCTGGAGCATACTGCCCAATTTTATGAAAACACAATCCCTTATTCAGTAGTGCCAAAATGTCTTCTTTTTCTTGTGAGAGAACACCATCATAACAGACTATAGCATCTTCATATTTTCCAAATTTTCCAAATATGTTGCCTTTTTTGAACAACGCTTGCAAATTGGTTGGATCTTGTTCAAGAACCTTTTCATAAAATGCTAGTGCATCTTTTGGATTACCCAGATTTAGTGCAGTTTGTCCACTTTTTAGTAACGATTCTATTTCAGACATGAATTGGTGATTATTTTTTTCCTAAAATAATTTCAGTTCCAGCAGATCCACCCTTGATTGCTTTTTCAAGAGTTTTGATATCTGATTTTATCACTCTGGTTCGAATTTTTGAGCGTTCAATAATTTTGAGTGCAACTATATCCATCAGGTCATATCCACCTGCTACAGAATCCTCATGGATTAGAAGTTTTTTCAAATTTTTCATTTCAATTGTTTTGAAGAGTTTTGCTTTTTTGTTTTTGTTAGGATCAGAGTCATAAATTCCTGAAACATCTGTTGCGTTAAGGAACTGTTCAGCATTTACCTTTTCAGCAATTAATGCAGCGGTTCCATTTGTTGATTGGCCTGGATGCAATCCACCTGCAATTACAATCAAACCGCTATCCACTGCATGCTTTGCTTCTCGGAGGGTGGTTGGCGGATGTGGGTAAGCCTTGTCCTTCAGTGCATAAATGAGTAATTTTGCATTTAATCGCGATATTTCAATTCCAAGTTCATCCAAGGTGGATTCATCAGCACCGGAAGAACGTGCATGTGTAATGTAGTGTCTTGCAATTTTTCCACCTCCAGCAACTATGATTGGCTGGTATGTTTTGCTAATTTTTACTAGAAATCGGGCATAATCTTTGAGGAGCTTTACGTTTTCCATTGCAAAGACTTTGCCTGAAAATTTGATTACAATTTTTTTCTTCATCGTTACAGTTCACCAAGAATTGATTTTGCAGCAATTTCAACTTTGTTTCTATTCTTTTGTTGAGTATATGCTCTAAGAATATTCATTTTTCCAGACATTGTAGATACAAGAGGGATTTCAGATATCGGGATTATCTGAGGAGTGATTTTGCTTCCTTCTTTTTTGATTAAGATTATCGAGTTTGATTCCTTTTTGGAAGGAGCAAGAGGCATGGAATGAGTAGTGGTAGTATCTATGAAAATTTGATTTTCATCTAATTTTGATTTTTTAGCAATGTCTTTTCTGAACTGTTTTAGTGTGTTTTTTCCAAATGTCTTATTTCCAGAAATTGTTTTTTCAAACACACATTTGAAGAGTTTTCTGTTTTGATAATCAACTGCAATTTTTTTTGCTGCCTTTAGTTCAGAATTGCTTTCTGGTAGAGATGTCAGTTGCTCCAAAATTGTGTCATCTGTCTGTTTTACATATTCTTGAGCATTCATTGAACTCAATCCAAGATGATCGTCTGCCAAACTCATTGCCTCTAGCAACATTACCTCGCCTGCACGTACAGTTTTATGAAAATATACTGCCTTGAACATCTGAAAGCGAGAAATCATCATTGTTTCAAAATTTACAAGCGCAGAACTTTGTAGGGCAAGTTTATTCTTGTAAATCTCAAAGGAGTTTGTAATTCTGTTATGGTCAATTTTTGCGTGCTCGGCACCTGTGAAATACCCATCTCGTAAGAGATAATCCATCATATCTGCAGAAAGTGCGCCAGAAATTATTTCATTTTCAAACTGTTTGCTTCCCTCTCCAACTGCAAGACGATTGATTTTTTTCTTATCAGTTGTTTTAGAAATGATATCACCAATTTCAGATTTTAAGATAATTTCTTTTCCAATTTGTTCATGTGTTATGCGCTTTTTTTTCTGTAATACTTCTTCAAATAGATGTGAAAATGGCCCATGGCCAATATCGTGCAGTAATGCTGCTAATCTAATATCATCAGTATCTTTTACAGGCATTTGTTTTTTTGATGCAAGCGAAGTTGCAGCCATTCCTGCAATGTGCATAACACCAAGTGAGTGTTCAAATCTTGTATGCTGTGCACCAGGATATGTCAAGTGTGCACCAGACAGTTGTTTGATTCGTCTTAATCTTTGAAAGACAGATGTATCAATAATTTTTTGTTCAGTACTGTTCAGTCTAATGAAATCATGAATCGGATCTGTAATTTCTAAAAATTGATTCTTCATAGCCCCATCTTTTTTGCTACGACCTTCATTACGTCATTGTGAACATCATTTTTTGATTGAGATGCATTTACTACTTTCCAGCCCTTCTTTTTTGCCAATTTACGATACCCTTGAGAGATTTTATTTGAAAATTCCTTATTTTTCTCAAATTTATCACGATTTTGTTTTTTTCTTGCAAATGACTCCTTTTGAGGCACGTCTAAAACAATTACAAGATCAGATTTTGGCAATCCTTCATCTAATTTTTCTAGCCAGTCTAGTTTGAGACCATTTGTTATTCCATATACTAGATTAGATTCCCTATATCGATTCATTATAACAACAGAATTTTTGTCATGTGCTTTTATGACATCATTAGCTCGCTCCCATCTGTTTGCAGCTAAAAGACAATGGATTACCTGTGCTGGATACTTTCTCTTTCCGTGCAGATATCTGTCAATTTCTTTTCCAATAGGAGTTGTATAATCAGGAAACGAGAATAATTTTACCTTTAGTTTTGCAGAGCGAAGTTTTCTTTGTAGCATAGCAGACTGGGTCTTTTTTCCAGCTTGATCTCCACCTTCAAATGTAATTATCAATGTATAGACGGATGTTTCTTTGAATTAAAATCTTGGGCAGGATTAAGAATAATTTTTTCTTCCTACTTTGAGTTTGTCTAGACGTGTAGTTTCTTCGTCACTAACCTTTTCTTCAATTTCTTCCTTGATTTCCTTTGATTTCTTTGATTTGGAGGAGGCCATTTTGCTCATAATCGGATTAGCACTATTACAATATTAACACTAGCGATCGTTCTCTATGCAGATAACATAGGACTATTTCTTCCTAAATAAGGCAGAAATTCCAATTATTACACCAGATGCGATCAGACCTAGCACTCCAACGGTTTCATTTGTCTGAAACATGAATGCAGAACCAAGAAAGACTGCTGCTGCGAAAATACTTCCAGCTAGCATTGAATTGTTTTTCTTTCCAGATTGTTGCTGCATTAGTTTTGTGTCATCCATGAATTTTTTTATCTCAGGTGCAATTGTTAATGTATCTTCAATTGTTTTTGCAAAACGTGAAAATGATCTTTTAATTTCTTCAACGTATGCATCTTTGATTAGCGATTCTTCTTCTAAAATTTGTCCTAACACCTTGATGAACTTGAAATCAACTTTGTGTGTATGGTAAATGCCTTCAATAATTGTGGACATTCTCAAGTAAAGAGCTAAATGTTTCGGAAGTTTGAATGGGAATTTGGACATTGTCTTATTTGCCATGTTCATTAATTGTTCAACTTCCATCTCATCAGGTTTTTTTCCATACATTGACTTGATTGATAACTCGATTCCCTTTTCAATCACCTGACGATTGAAATCTGGTGCTAACATTCCCAGCTCATCCATTGCGGTGACTGTTCTAGGAGGGTTTTTCTCTATCAATCCTAGGTATAATCTGACTAGTTTTACTCTAGTTTCATCATTAATACGGCCAATCATTCCAAAGTCATACAAAATGAGCGTACCATCGTCTTTTACTGAAATGTTTCCTGGATGAGGGTCGGCATGGAAAATGGAATGCTTGAGAAGCATTGTAAAGAAAACCTTGTGAACATCAATCACCAGTTTTTGTCTGTCTATGCCTTTTTCATCCAAAGATTGAATGTCTGTTACCTTTATTCCTGGAATATACTCCATTGTTAGAATATTTTTTGTAGAATAATCATCATGGACTTTTGGAATGACTACATTGTCGTATGGCTCCATGTTTTTCTTTATTGTTTTGAGATTTTCAGACTCTTTTGTGTAATCTAACTCCTCATGCATTGATTCGACAAACTGTTTCATTATAGGAATGATTGAGAATCTCAAGTTTGGATCTACAAACTTCATTGCAAATGGAATGATCTTCATCAATACCTTGAGATCCTTTTCAACAACCTTTTCGATTCCGGGTCTCTTTACCTTTACAATTACCTGTTGACCGTTTCTAGTTCCTCTGTACACCTGACCTAGAGATGCGCCAGATAGTGCAGTAGTATCTAGAGAATCAAATTTTTCATCAATCTTACCAATGTCTTGTTCTATGACAGGTCTTACCTTCTCAAATGACTCGGCAGGAACATCATCTTGCAGTTTTGATAGTTCTTTCATGTATGGTTCAGGTAAAATGTCTGCCCTTGATGATAGCCACTGTCCAAATTTGATGTAAACAGGACCTAATGAGATGCAGGTGTTTAGTATACGTCTTGCATGTTTTTTGAATCGCTCTTCATCAACATCTTTTTTGTCATCAGATATCCATAAGACGCGATCTTTTCTTAATGCCAGGATTGATGGCAGTAATTTGATGAAAACGTAGATTGTTCTTCCTAAAACCATCTTAAATTACTCCTTTAGTTTTTTTGTTAACCGGTATGATGCGTATCCTACAGCTAGAGATGCTGCCAGTCCGCCAATTAGCGCTTGTTGTTTTCTGTATGGTGAGTTTTTTTTAATTTTGTAAATGTAAGAACCAATTGCTGCACCAGAAACAGTAGCGCCTGCCAAACCAACTAGAACTTCTTGTGCGTCATGAATGAGATGTCCCATTGGATCTTCTCGTGGGTCTACCTTGTCTGCATGAACTGTTAATCGGTCTTCATATTCTCGAATGTGTAAATTTCCTTTTCTGTATTGTTTGATTGCACCTTTCTTGTCACCGAGTTTTGTTTCTTCAGCACCCATCAGTACGACTCGTTTCAAATCTAAAGGAATTGTAATTTCTTGGGTCATAGTGATCGATTCTATGATGATTTGAATATAAGAAGTCTATGATGTGTGATGCTCATAAAGTCATAAATCATAGTTTTATGATAATTCACTACTTGACGATTACGCCTAACTCAAAGCAAAAAGAGGTTATCAATCACAAAGATGGACCTCTCCTAGTCATAGCAGGACCAGGAAGCGGAAAAACATACACCATTGTAGAGCGTGTAAAAAAACTCAAAGCAAAAAAAGTTGATCCTAAAAAAATTCTCTGTATAACATTTACCGAAAAAGGTGCAGGAGAAATGAAGGGAAGATTAGAAAAAGAAGGAGTTACAGAGACTACAGTTACAACATTTCATTCATTTTGCATAGATGTCTGTACCGATAATTTCATGCAATCAGGATTATCAGATCAAACTAAACTAATGAAAGAAACGTCAATGCAGGTTTGGTGTCTCAAAAATACTGACAGATTCAATTTTGAAAAGATAGAGGCAGGTTCAGATATGAACAAAACCTACAAGGGAATGGTTCAAGCAATTAGTAATTTCAAAGAGGCTCTAATTACATCAAAAGACCTTGAATTATGGTTAGCACAAAAACAAAAAGAAATAGATAAACTTTCAGAAAAAGAAAAGAAAAAGAAAGAAAATAAGAAACTCAAAAAATATGTTGAAGACCACATAGACTTCAATAAAGTTTATTCTGAATATGAAAAATTTCAAAAAAAGACTAACATTTTTGATTTTGATGACATGGTTGCAAAAGCAATCAATCTGTTCAAAAAAGACTCTACAATATTAGAAAATTATCAAGAAAAATATGACTACATCTTAGTAGATGAGTTTCAAGATAACAACTACAGTCAATACGAGATAATCAAGATGCTAGGAGATCATGGAAATGTCATGGTGGTAGGAGATGATGATCAATTAATCATGAGATTCCAAGGAGCAAGACAAGAAAACTTTGATGACTTTAGAGCAGACTTTTCCAAAGTAAAGTCAAAGACGTTAGGTGAGAACTATAGATGTACACAAGAAATAGTAAATGTTTCTGAGTTAGTTTTAAAAAAAATAGATAACCGGATTAAAAAAACACTTTCATCTAGAAAAAAATCCAAAGAAAAGGTTCAACTGATTAGAACAGATACGGACAAGGCAGAAGTTGAATATGTAGTAACTGAGATTCAAAAATTACTAAAACAGAAATTTGTCAATCGTGATGCAAAAAAAGTAAATTACCAGTACGGGGACATTGCAATCCTTACAAGAAATAGAGAGTATGGGGACAAATTTGTTCAGGCTCTAAATGCATACAACATTCCTACAACTCACATAGGGGATCTAAACATCTTTGAGACATCAATCATTTCTGAACTGATGCTGTACCTTCGAATTATTCACTCGCCAAGTAGTTCAGGAATGTACCTTAACAAATTACTAGCAGCAGCAGGGATAGATGACGTAAACATTTCAACTGTCAATCACGTGGCTAGAAGTGCAAAGAGACATGTTTACGAAGGCGAAAATGACGGAATTTTTGAAACATTAAAAAAAATAAAATCATTAGATGTAACTCAGAAAAAAGAGATTTTGGAAATTGTTAAGACAATTGAAAGTGCGGTAAAGACTGCATCAGGAACCTCAGTTGCATTGTTAGTTCACACCTTGATTTATTCAGATTTGACAGGAATGATGAAAAGATGTTTACAGCTAGATTCACTAGACAGTAGATTAAACATCATACTTCTAAACAAATTTTATGAAATTACTGAAGAGTTTCAAAATTTAAATCCAAATGATACGTATCAGCAGTTTTTAGAGCATTTGGATCTTTTGCGTACAATAAAGGTGGATGTAGACGAAACACTTGACATCGAAAACACAGTTCACGTAATGACTATGCACAAGTCAAAAGGAAAGCAGTATCCTGTTGTATTTATTGCAGATGTTGCAGAGGATAGATTTCCATCACCAAATAGAAAAGTTACATTTTATGTTCATGAAGAGTTAACACAAGGAAATCCAAATCTTACATTTTCAGATAAGGTGCAAGATGAAGATGAAAGAAGATTATTTTATGTTGGAATTACAAGAGCAGAAGAACGCTTGTACATTGTTGCACCAAAAAAATATGGAGAAAACATTAACGACAAGCCATTATCAAGTCTTCTTAAAGAAACAATTTTCCACAATACAGCAAATAAGAAAAAAGTAAAACATACAGACTACATAGGGAAAGGAAAACTACAGTTTAATCCAAAAGAGCCACTAGACAAACTAAAAGCAGAAGCACAAGAACAGTTGGTGAATGCCGTAGATAGAATGCAGTTAGACGTTTCTATTGCAAGAATTATTCAGCTAGCAAGGATTCAGTATTTTGAAAAACACAAAAAAGATGATCCAGACTGCAAAAAGTTTGATCCGAAAGAAATTCTTAATGTTGATATTTCAAATGTCAATCTTAGCCAGCCTTTAACAGGCACAAAACTGCCGTTATTCAACCCAAAGAAACTGACATTATCAAAATCAAGTCTAGAATCATACAAGACATGTCCATATCAGTTCCAATTATCAAAACTAATGCGAATTCCATCTAAAGCAAATGTGTACACGGACCTCGGCTCGTCTGTTCATAAAATGATTGAAGAGACTGTAGGAAAAACAGGGAAGGTTCCTACGAAAAATGCAGCGGTTAAAAAACTGAAAGAAAAATGGATTTTCAGATCATACTCCCGTGCATCTGAAGAAAAAACATTTTGGAACCGAGCACAGAAAATGACAGACAATTATCTCAGATGGCGAAAATCAAACAAAAACAAGTTTGTAAAATCAGAGGCAAGTCTTGAGTACAAATTTGCAGGAGTAACACTGAACGGAAAGATTGACTGGATTGAACAAGATAAGAATGGAGACTATGAGATTGTTGATTTTAAGACATCAAAGAAAGCAATCTCACAAAACAAAGCAGAGGTAGACTGGCAATTACACATCTATGCAAAATTAATAGAAAAAGAGTATGGAAAACTGCCAACAAAGGCTACGCTTTACTTTTTGAATGAGGACAAGAAGGTTACTGTGAAAATTGACAAAAAGAAGGTCAAAAACATACTAGAAAAAGAGCTAAAGCCGATAATTGAAAAAATTTTGAGAGAAGAGTTTGAAGCAAAGCCTGAACATAACAAGTGCTTTTTCCAGTGTGATTATTCAGATATTTGCAGTTTTAAGAAATAGTAGAATATGAAGATCATGATATAGATCATCTTTATATCAAATAATTTATTTTGCATTCTGTGAGTAGTAAGAAAAAAACAAAGATCAAGATTACAATACCAATTGAGAAAGTAGATGAGAAAAGAGCTGCAGATATTGAAAAAATTAGAAAATTAGATTCAAGCAAAACCGGGAAAACCGCAGACATAATTGTCAATGGTGAACTTTTGGAAGAACAACCAGTTTACAATATTCCTAGAAATCTTTTAAAATTAAATTATAGAAATGATAGATTTGCAATGGCTCTTGGACAATTAATACAGATTCGACAAAATGAAAATGTTCCAAATGCCGCAGATGGATGGAATATGGATGATCGACGGTTACCACAGGAGACACCAATTCCAAAAAATTGGAAAGATAGAGAAGCTGATGATCTTGGTGGAGATGTGCATCAAATTAGACAACTCATTAAAGGCGAACAACCTGAAAGTACATCTAGACAGACTGAGTATAAAACACTCAAACAAACCATGTTAGATCATATTGAGATATCAAAGACAAATACTAATGGTCAAAGAGACCCAGCTGTTATTACAGCAGATGGAATACTAGTTAATGGTAACAGACGAGACTGTGTTTTAGAAGAATTCTATCAAAAAGCTGTTGCGGATAAAACAAAATCTGGTAAAGATGTTGAAAAATATCTTACCATGATGGTAGCGATTTGTCCTCCTAAAATTACTTTAACAGATATTCAAGAAATGGAAGCATGGGAACAAGAAAGCAAAGACGATAGAGCAAGCTTCCCTCCAATCGATAGAGCAAATCTATGGCATAAGATTTACAAATCACATTGTTTGATACAAGGATTACCATTAAAAGATGAGGAAACTAACGATTGGCAAGCTGCAGTGATTTCACAAATTGCAACTAAAGCTAAAAACAGAAGTAAGGAATATGTAAGAACTAATCTTAACGCATTTGAACTTGCAAATGAAGTTTTAGAATTATTAGGAAGAAAAGGCGAACTGTGGAGGATTTCAGAAACAGAAAAAGGAGTTACAAGCAAAGTGAGCGAGTACGTAACAAAAACACAAGCACCGTTGTATGGAAATGCAAGTGATGAAGAAAAGGAATTGCTCATTAAACAAACAGCTGCAATGTTACAAGCTGCATGGGCGCAAGAACAACAAATTGGTGCAGAGGAAGAAGAAGAAGGAGAGGAATTGAACGAAGGAGATTTGCTTAATAGCTATACATTCCAATTCATGGGACGAACTTCAAAAAAAGTAATGGGTACAAGTAGCGAAACATTCAATGATGAATATTTTGAAGATTGGGATTTTGAAGATTCAGAATATGCAAAAAAATTTGATGAAGATTTGGAAAAAGCAGTGGAAGATAAGAAAGATGAAGGTAAAATTAAAGAGCCATCAAGATTGCTAAATGACTCTAGAAGAAAAATTGCAAAGATTGTGAAAGCTATGGGTAAATCTTCAATTTCAGGAAAACAAATGTTACAAGAAATAGCAAATAATGAAGGCGCAAAGACAATTTCAGATATGTCAAAGGAGTTGACAGAAATCAAGAAAAAATTACCAAAACCAGAAACAAAAGGTAAAGCTACTAAACGTAAAGCTACTAAACGTAAAGCTACTAAACGTAAAGCTACTAAACGTAAAGCTACTAAACGTAAAGCTACTAAACGTAAAGCTCCTAAACGTAAAGCTACTAAACGTAAAGCTACAAAGAAAAGAAGAAGATAGAATAAATGAAAATTAAAGTTAGTAAAACAGATAATTTTTTAAAAGTTATTCCTCAAGAAACTTGGAAACCAGTACAAAAGATGAGTTTGAGGACTTTAGGTTTTGTTGAAAAAAATAATGAGTTTATTAAAAAGACTGATGATTTTGAACATGTAATAAATTTATTAAAAAAGAAATTTTCAAATAAACA
>CACDFH010000005.1 GCA_902552015.1 uncultured marine group I thaumarchaeote
ATTTGTAATACTGTTTTCTAGTAATGTTTCATCGATACAAAGAGTTTCAGGATTAATATCAACAAACCTAGGAATTCCACCGTTGTAAATTATTGCATGTGCGGTAGTAACAAACGATAATGAAGGTAGAATCACTTCTTTATTTCTAATGTCAACAACAGATAAAGCAAGATGTAATGCGGCAGTTCCAGAATTTACACATATACATGATTTTGTTTTAATGTATTTTTTTAATGATTGTTCAAATTTTCCTACATTACCAGAGCTTGAACCTGACGCCCAAAAATGACTTTCTAATGTCTTTTTTACTGCAACTAATTCTTTATTATCTGTAGATTGATCAAATAATTTTATTTGTTTCATTCTTCAATAATGATGAAAAGGATTCAGTTAAGAGTATTATGAATAATTTTGTAAAATGAAAAAAATTAGTTTTTATAATATAGACAGAAGTCTGATATATTGAAAATTTTAGTTACTGGTGGTTCAGGTCTCATAGGTTCAGCAATTGTAAGAAGATTATTAGATTTGGAACACGAAGTTAGTGTTTTTGATATTAAAAAGAGTAAATACCAAGACTGTAATTTTTTTGAAGGAAACATTACAGATTCAGAGAGAATAAAAGATGTAGTAAGAGATCATGAGATTGTCATACATTTAGCAGCAACCCTTGGAGTGATAAATACAGAAACCAATCCAGTTAAGACTTTAGATACAAACATGGGAGGAACACGAAATGTTTTGGAAGCTTGTAAGATTCACGGTGTAAAAAAAATAATTTTTTCATCATCATCAGAAGTATATGGAGAACCAACAAAAATTCCAATTAATGAATTAGATAAACCAATTCCAATTACTACATATGGAATTGCAAAATTTGCTGCCGAAGAATATATCAAGGCATATTCCCGAAATTTTAATTTAGATTATACAATATTTCGACTGTTTAATGTCTATGGTGACGAACAAGCTGTTGATTGGGTCTTACCAGAATTTGTTAACAAGGCAATACAAAATCAAGATATAATTATACATGGAGATGGATCACAAACGAGATGTTTTTGTCATGTTTCAGATGTTGCAAATGCGTTTACATTGGCATTAGAGAAAGCAGAAGGAGAGATAATTAATGTCGGGAATAATTCCGAACCAATTTCAATAAAAGATCTAGCACTAAAGATAATTAAATTAACAAATTCAAAGAGTGAATTGAAATTTCAATCATTTGAAGAATCAAAACGTAATAGAAATGAGATTATGAAGAGAATGCCGGACATAAAAAAAGCCCAGATGAAATTAGATTACAAGCCAACAATCAGTTTAGAAGACGGAATAATGAAAGTTGTTAACAAAATAAATTCTACTTAGTATTCCATTTTTTGAAATCATAATTTTCAAAATCGACATTTATCATTTCGTTATCATTAGGCTTCCAAGCAATGTCTGCTAAAACTAAAACTTTAGAAATATTAGATGTTGGATTCAATATTGCAGCAGGAATTCCATTTTTTACAGTAATTAACGATGGAGTTTTTGCATCTGTTTTTATTTCATGAAATTCTTTTCCATCCTTCACAATTATTACAAGATTTCCTTCTATACAACAAAAGTGTGTGGTTCTATTTTTATGAAGATGTGGTCCTTTAATTTCACGTGGATTTACTGTATTTAGATAAACCATTTTTGGATGGTTAGGTAATATATCGTCCCAATCACGCCAGACAACTGTTAGGTTACCATTAACATGAGAATCATTAACATCTTTTGTCAGATGAGTCTCTAATTGGTGAACAGAAAAATTTGGCGATTCCATTTAAAATTATTTATGAACTAAACCAATAAAAGTTTGGATGAAAAAGCACTTAGAATATGATGCAAGATTTTATTAACATTTGAAAAATCTGATTTATATGAAATTACTAGTTACTGGCGGTCTTGGCTTTATCGGGAGTAATTTTATTCTAAAAATGTTAAAGGATAATTCAGATTTAGAGATTCTGAACATTGATGCAGAACTTGATGGTGCAGATAAAAAAAATCTCAACGATTTAGAAAATTCAGATAATTATGAATTTGTTAAGGGAAACATATCTAATAAAAAATTCATGGAGGAGCAAATTTCAAGATGTGATGCAGTTGTAAATTTTGCCGCACAAACACATGTTGATAGAAGTATTAGCGATGCAGACCCATTTTTAGTTTCTAATATTAGAGGAACATTCAGTATTTTGCAAATAATTACCAAGCAAAAAAAACGTATGATACAAATATCAACTGATGAAGTTTTTGGAAGTTTATACGATAGCTCTGCTACAGAACAATCAAGATTCAATCCTTCTAGTCCATATGCAGCAACAAAAGCATCTGCAGAATTGTTGGTAAATTCTTTTTCAGTCACATATGATTCGGATGTGATAATTACTAGATGTACAAATAATTACGGACCAAGACAATTTCCAGAGAAATTAATACCAAAAGTCATAATTTTAGCAAATCAGAATAAAAAAATTCCAATTTATGGAAACGGTAAAAACATACGCGATTGGATTTTTGTAGATGATCATTGTGATGCGGTTTCTAGTGTTCTTTTTAATGGTAAAAAAGGAGAATCCTATAACATATCTGCAAATAATGAAGTTGACAATATCACTATTGTGAAAAAAATCCTTGCAATAATGGATAAATCAGAAGATTTGATGCAGTTTGTAGAAGATAGACCAGGTCATGATTTTAGATATAGTTTAGATTCAAAAAAAATCTCTAATGATTTGAATTGGACAACAAAGTTAAGTTTTGAAAAAGGATTGGAAAAAACAATTCAATGGTACATGGATAATCCTGAAATAATGAATAATGTTTCTCAAAAAATATTAAACCATGAACCTTGGAAAAGTTCTAATTAATTGCTATTGGATTTGGAGTAGATGAAAGGAATAATTTTGCATGGTGGACATGGTACACGATTAAGACCATTAACACATACGGGTCCAAAACAACTTTTACCGATTGCCAACAAACCTATG
Organism: uncultured marine group I thaumarchaeote; assembly: GCA_902552015.1. GTDB lineage: Archaea > Thermoproteota > Nitrososphaeria > Nitrososphaerales > Nitrosopumilaceae > Nitrosopelagicus. Next base: position 3,024 of record CACDFH010000005.1, read on the forward strand.
TCAGAATACTGTGTTGAAGCCATAAAAGATTGTGGAATAACTGAGATTGCAATAATAATCGGAGGGATTGGATCCAAGAAAGTTAAGGAATATTACGGTGATGGTTCAAAATTTAATCTAAAAATTTCATATATTGAACAAGATGAACCTAAGGGAATAGCTCATGCCATAAATTTATGTAAGGATTTTGTAGAAAATGAAAAGTTCCTTGTTTTCTTAGGCGATAACATCATACAAAAATCCATTTCAGACATATCAAAAAAATTTGAAAATGATGATGATGATGCACTTGTTTTATTATGTGAAGTTCCTAATCCTGAAAGATTCGGTATTGCAGATGTTAAAGATAATAAAATTATAAAAATTATGGAGAAGCCAAAAAATCCCCCTACAAATCTTGCCGTTACTGGAATCTATTTTTTGACAACAAAAATTTTCGACATATTTACTAGACTAAAACCTTCATGGAGAAATGAACTAGAGATAACAGACGCGTTACAGATGATGTTAGAAGAAAACTGCATTGTTAATTTTGAGATGATTACTGATTACTGGAAAGATACTGGAACACCCAATGATATTCTACACGCAAATGGAGAAGTACTAAAGAATATGCAACCATATTTTCATGGAGTAAAAAATGAGAATGTTGAACTTGTGGGCAATACAATGATTGGTATGAATTCAAAGATTCACTCAACTTCAAAAATTTTAGGTCCTTGTATAATTGGTAAGAATTGTGTAATTGGTAAGAATTGTGTTTTAGGTCCAAACGTAAGTTTAGGTGATAACTCAAAATTAACAAATTGTAGTATTCAAAATTCTATTATCATGGAGAACTGTACAATTGATTCCAACATTAAAATCAAAGATAGTATTCTTGCATCAAATTCATCCATCACACTTGACAATAATAATAATGAAAAAGTTCTACTCTTAGGTGAAGGTACAAAAATATCCTTGTGATAAAAATGGCTTTTTCAAAAGACATCCTTGTAATCAAAGACATTCAAAATGTCACAAAATTATTAGAAAATTTTTTACATAAACAAACATTTGAAAATTATAAAAAACATGGCATAGTGATTGGAATTAGTGGCGGTATTGATTCTGCGGTTGCAGCATCACTCGCATGTAATGCAATAGGTAAAGAAAAAGTATTGGGAGTAATTCTTCCTGAAAAAGAATCTAATACAGAGAGTCAAAAATTAGCAAAAATGCTATGTGAGAAATTAAAAATTAAATATGTTATTGAAGATATTACTAAGATTTTAGAATCTTCATCAGTATATCAGGTAAGAAAAGAAATTGTTCAAAAATTCTTTCCAGATTATAATGATTCATGCAAATACAGATTAATTTTTACAGAAAATTTTGATAGGGATGGATTAAGCATACCATACTTAGAGATTCAAGATGCGCAAAATCAAATTCATAAAATCAAAGTTACACTAAATGATTATCTTACAATGACTGCTGCTACAAACATTAAACATAGGACACGTATGAGTAGATTATACTATCATGCTGAAAAAAATAATTTTCTAGTTTGTGGTACTACAAATAAAGCAGAATTTCAGCAAGGATATTTTGTGAAATATGGAGACGGGGGAGTAGACATAGAACCACTGGTAAATCTATTCAAAACTCAAGTCTATCAATTAGCAGAATATCTCAATATTCCAACGGAGATAATACAACGTAAAGCATCTCCTGACACATGGAGTTTTGATGTTAGTGACGAAGAATTTTTCTTCAGTTTGACATATGATATCATTGATCTCATGCTATACGCAAAAGAAAAATCAATCCCAATAAATGACATATGTTCAACATTAGAATTTGACGAAGCCAAAGTTAACCGAATAATAAAATCGCAAGAACGTAAATTGAACTCTAGCAAAACATCAAGAAATTTTCCACCAAGTTTTGATATGAAGGATACATTTTAGGAATTAAAAATGAATGAGTCTACTGATCCTTTGATTAGTATCGTAATTTTAAATTACAATGCAGAAGAGTTTCTTCATGAATGTATTAGCTCTATTTACAAAACAGAAAAAGTAAGTTTTGAAGTAATTGTAGTTGATAATGCATCTACTGATAAATCCTATAGAAAATTAACTCAAAAATTTCCAGAAATTAAACTAATAGAAAATGAAAAAAATCTCGGTTACTGTGAGGGTAACAATGTTGGAATTAGAGCCTCAAAAGGAGAATTTGTTGTTGTGTTGAATCCAGATACGGTTGTAACTCCCACCTGGCTCCATGAATTAACTCAGGCATATCAAGTAAATGGAGAAGGTATCTATCAACCTAAGATTCTTGCAACAACTGATCACACTATGCTCTTAAGTTCAGGACAATTCATTCAATTGTTTGGATTTGGTTATTCACGAGGTAAGGGAGAAAAACATGTTGAAGAAAATAATGATGTTGAAAAAATAAGTTATGCATCAGGAACCTGTCTTTTTACATCTAAGACCATTCTTAAAAAACTTGAAAACTTTGATCCTTTTCTATTTGCATATCATGATGATCTTGATTTATGTTGGAGAGCAGCAATGTTTGGAATTAATTCATTTTATGTTCCAACATCAATAATTTTTCATCCAATTGAAGGATATAGTTTCAAGTGGAGTAAATTCAAATTTTATCTAATGGAACGTAATAGACAATATTGTCTTTTAACACACTTTTCAAAATCAAGTTATTTGAAAATGCTTCCGTCATTAATCCTTGTCGATTTTGCTGTTAGTGTGTTTTATTTAAAAAAAGGAATGTTCATTACAAAAATCAAAACATCAGCAAATATATTAAAAAATTTAACAAGAATCTCATCAAGATATAAAGAAATTCAATCTACTAGAACTTTATCTGACAAAGAAATTTTAAATATATTCCAAGATAAAATCCAAGTTCCTAAATGGGTTGCTAGTGAAGAAAATAGTGAATCTTTCAATAATTTCTTAAATAAACTGAGTAAAATGACACGAAATTTTTTGTAAATTATTATGCATCTAACGCAATTACCATCGCTATAGCAAAATCTTTTTCGTGTGAAATGGAAACAAGAAATCTATAATTCAGTTTTTTTTTCAGAATAATCTTTGGTTTTGAGTTATTATGACTTGTAACAATCTCTGTAAAGCTGATTTTCTCTTTTATTGATTTTTTAACAGCCTCTTTTATAGCAAATTTACCTGCAAAGTGTTCTGACTTATTTTTAAAAGACAAACAATATTTGATCTCTGATTTAGAAAAGATCTTCTCATAGAAAATTTTATTTTTTCCATATTCTTTTTTTCGAAATCTATCAATATCTACTAGATCTATTCCAATATTCGAAATTCCCATGATAATTATTCATAGTAATAGATTTATTTATTATACTATGAATTCTGATGGATTAAAAAATTGAATTTAGATGATGATGTGAAAAAAATCTTTTTTGAAACCTTTCCACTTCTTACTGAATATGATTTTGACTGGGAAAAAACACAAAATAACTACGAAGATTGGGATTCATTTGCTCAATTAAACCTCATTACTCTTACAGAAGCAAAATTTGAGATTAATTTTTCTGATGATGAGATTACTTCCATTAATAGTGCAAAAAGTCTCTTAGAAATTACTAAATCAAAATTATGAACACCATCAATAAATTTCTCATTAATTCATCGAAAGCTAATCCTGAAAAAATAGCATTAATCGATGAAAATTCAGAATTTACTTTTTCAGAATTAGAAGAGAAAGTGATGAAATTTTCCTCATTTCTAAATCAATTTGAAGAGAAATCTGTAATTAGTCTATTATTTGAAAATACAAGTGAATTTGTCATATCTTACCTAAGCATCATTAATTCTGGTTGTGTCGCACATCTAATTCCAACTGGAATTTCACAACATAATTTACAAAATCAAGTATCATCAGCTAAACCAAGACTTGCTTTGACTTCAAATTCATATTTTAAGAGAATTGACGATATAGAATTAGAAAATTTAGAGAAACTAAGATTCTCTGATGTTAAAGAAATATCTTCAAAAGATAGAATGCCATCACCCACAGATTATGCTTATTTAATTTACACATCAGGAACAACTTCTACTCCAAAAGGTGTTCCTATTACCCATTCCAATTGTGACTTTAGTACAAAAAATATTGCTAAGACTTTACATTACTCAAAAAATGATATTGATCTCTTACCTTTACAAATGTCTCATTCTTTTGGATTAGGATGTTTACATACTTCATTATATGTTGGTAGCACATTAGTCTTACAAAAAAATCCCAAATCAGAGGACATACTAGAATCAATAAAGAAATACAATGTCACAACACTGGCTGCAATTCCTTCCACATTATCAAATATTACTTCTAATAATAACAATGATTCACTAAATCAATTATCTAATCTAAGATTAATAATAACAAACAGTACTTTTTTTCCACCAGAAACTATAAGAAAATTGAAAAATATTTTGAGAGAGGGAATTGTTGCAACATATTATGGACTAACTGAAGCATCTCGTTCAACATTCATGATCTTTGATGGAGAAAAGAAAATTGAATCAGTTGGAAAACCTTCGGATGGTATTGAAATAAAAATTAAAGATGAAGATAAGGAGGGCATAGGAGAGATTTGGATATACGGGCCAAATGTCATAGACAACTACTGGAGAAATGAATATTCAGAAAATAAATCAGAGGGTTGGTTAAGAACTGGAGATCTTGGTAGATTTGATGAAGATGGTTTTCTCTATATTTTAGGTAGAGTTGATGATCTAATCAATATTTCCGGAGAAAAAGTATATCCACAAGAAATTGAAAGAATAGTGAAAGTTTTATCTGGAATTGAAGAAGTTATTGCGATTCCAATGAAACACAGATCATTTGGTGAAGTTGTAAAATTATTTGTTAAAAAAACCGCAAACTCAGAAATTACCTCTACGGATATTCTTACTCATTGTATAAAGAATATGGAACGATTCAAAGTTCCTGCAAAGATTGAATTTGTTGAAGATTTTCCACGTACCGACTACGGAAAAATTAAGCGATTCATGTTAAAGGAATAACTTGTGTGAATTCATAATGAAGTATGATAATGTGTCGTCCATAAATGAGAAAGAAGTTATGGATTTTTATGGATTAAAAGGAAGTTTTGGAAAACTTAGTTTACGTTTAAAAATTCTTAGATCATGGTTTCTTCACAAGAGTGCATTCTCATCAATTAATTCGTCATGGATTGTTAATTTGCAACGTTCAAGAGGAGTAAAAATTGGGGAAGATTGTCATTTTTCTCCCTATGTTTTGATCGATTTGATTTATCCAAGTATGGTAAATATTGGAAATAATGTCACTATAGGTTCAAACACCATGATTTTTGCACATTACAATCCAACTGCAAATAAACTACTAAAAGAAAATGGGTATCCTAGAGATGTAAAACAAGTTACAATAGAAGACGGTGCAGTTATCGGTCCTGGCAGCATCATAACAATGGGAACAAAGATTGGAAAGAATTCCATTGTTGGTGCAGGGAGTGTTGTTAGTAATACAATTCCAGAATTTTCAGTTGCTCTTGGAAATCCAGCACGAGTAATTAAGAAAATCAATTTGTAAAATGAATCTAATAGGCATAGATTTTGAAGATTGGTACCATCCAGAATTAGTTAAGAAATTTGTTAAAGACGAAAAACACGAGCCAATCATGTTTAAAGGATTAGATAAAATTATCGAATTATTACGAAAAAACGATACACATGCCACATTTTTTGTTGTTGGAGAATTAATTGAAAAAAATCCAGAGATTGTAGATAAGATATTAGAAAATGATCATGAAATTGGTTTTCATACAATGTATCATGATAGAATTGATTCAATAGGATACAAAGAAAAATTTAGTGAGGAAATTAAACGATTTGCAGAATTAACTAACAAAAAATCAAAAGGATTTAGAGCGCCAACTTTTTCACTAAATTCAGATAGTTCATGGATAATTGATAAATTAGTGGAAAATGGTTATCTGTATGACAGCAGTGTCGTTCCAGCAAAACTTGATTTGTATGGAATTCCTGATGCAGAGCACAAGCCGTACAGGATTTCGACTAAATCTCTTGAAAATAACTCGGAAGACGGTAAATTGTTAGAGTTTCCATTATTAGTAACAAAATTTTTAGGGAAAAAAATTCCTGCAGGAGGTGGATTTTTTCTTAGGACTTTACCTAACAGAATAATAAAAAATGCAATAAAAAATTATGAGAAACAAGGAATTCCATCAACATTCTATATACATTCGTGGGAATTAACGCCAGAATTTATGCCAAAAATCAAATTGCCCCAAAAAGAAAATTTTGTAACATATCATAATATCAACAAGTCGTATGAAAAAATGAATAATCTTCTAAAAGAATTTGAATTTACAACATTTTCAAATTATATTTCAAAGCATATCTAAAAATTTTGTTTTAGAATTAATTATGAGAGGAAGATGACCAACCTTTTTCATGAGAGAATCCCTCTAAGCTGCTATTTTTGACAAATTAGGTAATTCTAGAATTAGTAAATGGTTTAGTTAGTAGATTTTATACGTGAATATTATAACCGAAGACGGTAAGTGAAAATATTTGGAATTAACAATCGGGATACCTGCATATAATGAGGAAAAAAATATAGGAGCTATTATCATTCAATTAAAAAAAATAGCATCAAAAATTATTGTTTGTGATGACGGTTCTACAGATTCAACAAATTCAATAGCTAAAGAACTAGGAGCAATTGTTATCAGTCATTCAAAAAATCAAGGTTATGGAGCAACAATCCGAAGTATATTCTTGAAGGCAAAAGAGATTGATTCGGATATTTTAGTGACTATAGATGCAGATGGACAGCATGACGTAGCAGATGTTGAGAAGATTACAAAACCAATTATCAACAATGAATGTGATATCGTGATTGGTTCTAGATTTTTAGAAAAATCACAAGATATTCCAACTTATAGAAAATTTGGGATAAACATTATTACAAAAGTTACAAACGCATCAATGAAAGATAATCTAACAGATTCACAGAGTGGATTTAGAGCATATAATAAAAAAGTGTTAGAAGAAATTTCACCATCGGAAACAGGGATGGGAGTTTCTACAGAAATTCTAATCAAAGCAAGTAACAAGAATCTTAGGATTGGAGAAGTACCTATCACAGTAAATTATGAAGGAGATACATCAACACATAATCCAGTCTCCCATGGGACATCAGTATTATTTAGTACTCTAAAATTTACATCAATTGAACATCCTCTAAAATTTTATGGAATTCCTGCAATTATTTTTTTAATTATTGGGATATCTTTTATCGCATGGTCAATTCAAATTTATTCGGAAGAAGGAAGCTTAATCACAAATATTACATTAATTGGTGCAACCACAGTAATTGTTGGTTTAATTTTGAGTATAGCTGCAATAATTCTCTATTCAATTGTTAGTGTGGTCAGAGAAAATAACTCATACAATAGAAGATAGATTAGAAAAAAGAAAATTAAATGAATAAAATTACTGAGAAAATAAAAAAGATTGTAGAGTCTAACAGAAATCTTACCAATGTAGCATCGGGAGATTTTATTTCAAATGTAGTTGGAGCATTATTTTGGTTATATATTGCAGTTTTATTAACGCCTGAAGAATATGGCGAAGTGAGTTTTCTAATCAGCGTAGCCGCATTTGCCTCAACATTATCAATGGTTGGTGCATACAATTCAATTGTCGTTTTAACATCAAAGAACATCAAGATTCAGGCTACAATTAATTTTATTTCTTCATGTGTAGGAATAGTATCGGGAATAATTGTATTTTCCATAGTAGATAAAATTGAGATAGGATTGCTAATTTTTGCATATATCTTTACAAATTTAGTAATACCCGAGTTTATTGGGAAGAAAGATTATTCTGGATATTTTAGATTTTCAATAATTGCAAAGGTGTTATCCGTTGTATCAAGTCTAGTATTGTTTTATTTCATCGGACATATTGGAATTGTTATTGGATTATCTACTCCATTATTTTTGTATGGAATAAAGATCTTTCAGAGTTTCAGATCTATGAAAATTGATTTTAGATTAATCAAAGAAAATTACAGATTTATGACGAGTAATTATCTTCTAAACATTTCAGAGTCAGTTTCTGGTTCTCTAGATAAAATCATAATTGTTCCAATCTTAGGATTTACAGTTTTAGCAAGTTATCAGTTAGGATTACAATTTTTTGGAATTTTGATGGTGGTTCCAGGAATAGTGTATAAAATTACATTACCTGATGATGCACGTGGAAATCCAAATTCAAAATTAAAATTTATTACAATTTCATTTTCAACGATAATTGGAATAGTATCATTTTTTGTTATACCAATAATCATTCCAATCCTTAATTCAGCATATAACGACTCAATTTTACCAATACAAATTATTGCAATTTCAGTGATTCCAGGAACTGTTGCATCAATGTACTGGTCAAAATTTGTAGGTCATGAAAAAAATAGAGTCATGTTAGGAGGTTCAGGACTTTACGGAGGTTCATTGATAATTTTGATAGTATTTCTGGGACAAAATTTCGAAGAGTTAGGAGTAGCACTAGGATTCTTAATTTCACAGAGTTTAACCATGTTATATTTTATTTTCTGCAATTATTTTTTTGGGAAAGAGATAGGTGAAAAAAATGAGTAATAATAATAATTTAAAATTTGAATTTAATTCAAAAAACAAATTAATAATAATTTTTTCAACTTTAATTTCTATTGGAATTCTTCTAAGAATTATTTTTTTAGATTTTGATATACCAATATTTGTTGATGCTACAGATTATTACACATTTGCATACAAAATAGTCACAGAAGGAGGGATTCCTAAACATGTTTTAGAAACAAATGACGGATGGTCATGGTTTCTTTCATTTTTCTTTATGTTTTTTAAAGAAACTGATTTTGTTACACTTAGTGCTTTACAAAAAATTTTAAGTGTCATAATTTCTGCACTAACATTCATTCCTGTTTTTTATCTATGTAGGAATTTTGTCTCAGAGAAATTTGCAGTTATTGGCGGATCTTTATTTATTTTTGATCCAAGAATAATTTTAAATTCAACATTAGGTATTACAGAACCATTATTCATTTTGTTAAATTCAATAGTTTTAGCAATAATTTTCACTAAAAACCAAAAAAACTATATTTTTGCATTTATTTTAATTGGAATATTATCAATTGTTCGTTATGAAGGATTATTGATGATTATTCCAATATCAATAATTTATTTTTTAAAATTCAAGAAAAGTAAAAATGTTATAAGAAATTTTTGTGTATACTTTGTAATTTTTTGCCTGATAATTCTTTCTGTTGGAACTGTAAGAGAAGACACTAGCGGAATTAATGGATTTACTAGTCATTTGTTTACAGGTATAGAAGATTATTTTTCATCTTCAACTAATAATATTTCAAATAATTCGAATGATACTCAGTATATTCAAAATAATTTTTGGAATTCATTTTTTGTTAATTTAATTTCAAATACATTAAAATATTTGGGATGGATTTCTTTGCCACTACTGATAATTTTTATTCCATTTGGTATATTTAGAATTTTTAAGAATGAAAATAAAGATGGGCCATTATTAATAATAATTTTTAGTTTTATGATAATTCCTGCACTTTATGCATTTGGTAGAGATTTTCTGGATCCAAGATATCTTTTTCAGATAATTCCAATTTTTTGTGTAATTAGCGTTTTTGGTTTTAGTAAAATACGTGGTTTTTCTGAAAGATTTTGGATACCAATATTATTAATCATAGTAAGTATTCTAGTATTATCGTTAATTGCAATAGACGATGATAATACAATTAGATTTGAGAAGTATTTACTTGCTAAAATTTTAGTAGACAGTGCAACCGGAGTGAATAGTTTTGATGGACAGTCATTCATTAAAATAGCGGAATTAGAAAAAGAATGGCCTAAATCATTACCAGTTGATCCAGAGTTAGGCGTAATATCGATTACAAAAAAATTCTCATATGATGAATTTCATAGTGTTGAGGATTTCATTTTTGATACACGAGATATTGGTCTCAGTCATTTAGTAATTTATGAAAGTAACAATACTAAATTTTTAGATGATGTATATCAAAAACCAGATTCATATCCATATCTAGAACTAGAATTTGACTCAAAAACGAGAGATTTTGAGAGTAAAGTAAGAATTTACAAAATTAATTATGAAGAATTTGATAAGATGAATTAGTACTAATTATGAATTCAACAAGTGCTGAATAATAAATTCAGTTGTATTTTTTGATATTTTATGTTCTTTATGTGAATCATCTATCATTATGTCAAAATTTCCTGAATCAAATTGTGATACAAATTTTTTGAGAGGTTCATGATAAATCTTATACGCGTCTCCAGCAAAACAACATGGATCATTTTTATTAAAAATTTGATAAAATTCACGTTCTTCTCCAGTGGAATTGAGTACATAAAGTTCAAAATAATTTGCTATAGAGTATAATTCAGGATGAAATTGCTCATAATCACCTACATCGTCAATAACATTTCGAAGAGACAATGGCAATGATCCTGCTACTGAGAAAGATTTTGAGATACGTGTGTCTAAAGCAGGATATACTGTTGATGTCCAACCACCACCAGATATTCCAACCATGAAAAATTCTTCAAATGAATGATGATTTTCCAGATAATTTAGAGTAGAGTTAATTGGAGAAAAGAATAATTCGAGACTAGAGAAATTTTCAGATTCAAGTAATACAAACTGATTATGTTTGAAAAATTTTACAGATCCAATATTGGGAATATTTTCAGTGGGTTGATTATTCAATCCATGTAAGGGCATTGAAAATGCTGCTACTGAGAAACCAGCATTAAGAAAGTCCTGGATTGTTTGTTTTCCATTAATGAAACCACCAGAATGACCTTGATGATAAATAATCAGTTTTCCATTAGCGTTGTCTGGTAAAAATAAGTAAGATTGAGAGATGAATCCATGATCCATCTCAAGGGTTATTTTTTCAATTTTTTGTAAATTAGTAAGATCAGAGAATCGATCATCATTGAAATTAGTATCAACTACAGGTTGTTGAGAAGGTAGAGAATTAGATTTCCATATGAAGTTTATTAATTCCAGTCTTTTTTTGTGAATGTCCTCAATATTTGAGAATTTTACATATTCATTTATGTTAATTGAATTCAAATTTTGAGTGGATTGTCCAGTACCATTTGTGTTATAATTTAAGTCAGAAATCGAAGTATCAGAAAGGAGAAAACCAACAAATGTTCCAAAGAGAAATACGGCTATTAATATTAGAGAGATTTTTATTGGTTTGGACATATGAAATCTGATTCTACGTCCTTTTAAAATATTCTAATAACTAGTAAGATTTGTTGTTAAAACTGGATAATAAATAGCGAATTTAATATTAGAACAAATTTCTGTAGATTTAATGAAATTATTAATAGCATATGGAAGTTTAGGAAAATTTTTTCATTTGAAAGAATTTACGGACGAATTAGAGAAACAAGATGTAAAAGTGAAATTAGTTCACGATATAGAATTCAGTAGAGGATTTCCAAGTAAAAATATTTCAGAATGGGTAAATGGAGATAAGAAATTCAAAGAATTGATTGCAACATTTCAACCAGATGCAGTATTTACGGATAGACAAACACATTTTGCAATACATTCAATCAATGCTGGAATTCCAACATTTGTTCTTTTGAGAGGACATTATTGGCAAGAATATTTTTGGGGAATGAAAACACTAGGAAATAATTTCAAAACAAGGATAGTGTTATGGTTAAGAAATAGAATTTCTGAAAAAGTATTTCAAAATTCTACAGCAATTTTACCAATTTGTAAATATTTAGAAGATGTGGTTAAAGAACAATATCCAAATCAGCATACGGGAGTATTTTTGGAAGGCATAGATTCTGAGCGTTGGCATCATACAGAAAAAATTAACTTAAAACATCCATGTGTAGGATTAGTACAAGATGCAAATTGGTGGGGAAAAACAAAAGAGCTTTTAATTTTAGAAGAAGTTTTAGAAAAAATGCCAGATGTTCATTTTTATTGGATAGGGGACGGACAATATAGAAAAAGAATTATTGAAAGATTGAATAAATTTGAAAATTTCAATTGGTTAGGTAGAATGGAGTATCCTAATGAAGTAAGGAAATTTTTAGAATCGATCGATGTTTATGCATTGATTACAGGTATGGATCTTGCCCCATTAACTCTCAAGGAAGCACAGTTGATGGAGAAACCAGTAATTGCTACAGATGTTGGAGGAGATAAAGAAATGATGGTTGATGGCAAAACAGGATTTTTAGTTAGAGAAGGCGATGCAGACGATATTATAGAAAAATTGAGACAAATTCTGGATGATCAAAATTTAGCTCAAAAGATGGGTAGAGAAGGTAGAAATTTTGTAAGTGAACAATTCAATTGGGAAAAAGTTGCAAAGAATTTCTTAGAGATAATAAAACCACATTTGAATAAACAGTGATATTATTTCGAGAAGAATTAATTAAAAATTACCAATCATATTTTTGATTGATTAATTTGAATAAATCATCATTGTATGGTTCAAAAAATGAATCAAGTTTATTTTGAATTTTTGGATTCAATTTCTCATAATTTCCTTTAGACATACGTTGTAGTTTTTGGATTTCAAAATTTTTTAATCCTAGAAAATTGAAAATTTGTTTGAAAACTTTATTCTCATCTTTAGAGAAACTTTCTGTAAAAATAAATAGAAAATTTTCTCTAGGGAATAATTTTAGCCATTTTTTAAGATATACAGCATACAAACCTTTTTTGATTAAATTAGAAAATGGTTCGGACATATCATAAGCATTTTTAATAACTTTATCATCAAAATTATTTTTTTTTAATTCCTCCAATTCTTTGTCAATATATGATTGGAATTTTTTTTCTGATGCATCTTTTTTTTGTGATGCGTTATAATCAGACCATGCACGCGATGTAGGATTTCTTAGTAGAACAATTATTTTTACATTTGGCATTTCTTTTGCAACTCTTTCTGCTACAAATGGAGAAGTTAGGTATGACGTAGTAACATCATAATCCAGTTTTTTTGAATTTTCTTCATTTTTTATTGGAAAAAATGATTTGTAATAATTAATTCCTATAGAATAATTATCATCAAAGAATCCCATATGATCAATCACAGGTTCAGCTATCATTGGATGTTGTCTTAAAAATTCGAATAAAGTAGTGGTTCCACATCTTTTTCCGCCAATTACTAAGAAATCAGGTAATTTTCTTTGCGAGGCAGTAATTCCTTTAAATTTTCTATCAAGCACTACATATCTAAAATTTCGATAAATATTTTTTATAGACAACTTACAGATTTCTTCTAATTTTTCTTATAAAATTTTTAGTTTTGACACTTTTTTCATTTGTATCAATTTCTATATAACTAAATGAGGTCCATAATTTTTCAAAATCATTTTTGACTTGATTAACAAACTTTGGTTCATCCATTACCCACAAATATTCTATGTATTTCCAGAAGTGTTCTTCAGTCAGATTAAGCGAACCAATTATTGCAATTTTTTCATCAATAAGATACATTTTTGCATGATTCATTGGAAATTTTTTATTATCTATAATTTTTATTTCAAGTTTATTACTAAAGTCATTGCTATTGTTTTTCTTAGAAAAATTTTGTAGTAAAATATTTGATTTCTCTGATTCTTCATTGATCCTTGGACTAGTAACAATTTTGATATGAATTCCTTTTTCTGCCAATTTTATCAAATTATTTGCAAACGTTTCTGTTATAACAGGACTTGAAATCATGATGGATTTTTTTGATTTTAAAAATTCATCTTCAATATATTTTCCAATTCCAACACCGATATAGCTCTGCATTATTTATCACTTCTTTCTTGGGTCTCAGTTCGAATGTACTTAATGTCTAATTTGTTCGACATAGTTCTTTTACTAGAAAATTCTTCAATATTCCGAATTTGCTTAATTATTTCTTCAATTCTCTTTTCATCAACAGATTCTTTTTGTTGATTTTTTAGAACTAATTCAGCTAACTGTAAACTTAATTTTAAAATCATTTCAGAATTAACCATAGCTCTTGCCTCATATGGATTTGCTTCGTAATTAACATCAACTTCTGCTCTTCGAGCTCCAGATTTTTTCCAATGAGTCCATCCTATCAATGTCAAGATTGGAATACCAACTAGTCCAGCAAATAAAACGTAAAAACCAAATGATGGAAATATGCTATTTAGTACAGGAGCTTTCTCAATCGCCAAATAATATGTAACAACTAATGTGTTAATAGCACCAAAAATAAACGCAAAATAAATACTCCAACCATTTCTAAAATAATACCAAAGTCGGTACATTACATCCGATTTTTTCATATTTCATTCTTATGTACGATATATATCAATTTCACTAAGGAATATATCCTCTAAATACAGATGAAGTCAAAATTAGTGATACTGATATAGGTCTGAACTAACTTTTCCCTATGAAATTAGGTGATAAGATTTTTAGATCTTGGTATTACTTACAGTTAGGTTGGCAACTATATTTTGCTATAATATTTGCATTTATTAATTTCATAACTGTCATGTACGCTTTTGTAATAGATGATTACCAATTTTTACAGATAATTTTTCCAAATTATTTTACATTTGCATTAATTTTTTCAGTGTCAGTATTCATCTTATGCACATGTGTAGGATATAGAATTTTTCATTCACGTGAGAGGAGAGCTCAAATTGACATAAATTTTGAGATTAATCCTTATGCCATAAGGAGAACGGTTAATTCTGAAATGATTTTAAAGACATATGTTATAATGAGTAATTTGTTGGTTCTAAAAAATCAACAAAAAGAATCTGTTGATGAAAAGAAAATTGAAGAGTACATGGAGGAATTAAATTCAATAAAAGATATTATGAAAAAAAGAACAATGCAAAATAAATTAGAATTAAAATATATTAAAACAGAAACACAAGAAGAAGTTACAAAAAATAAATAAATTATTGATCACAGTGAACAAAATAAAACAAATTTATCAGATTTTTAGATATCAAATTTTTCAAAGGCATTTTTATGCATTAACAGGTTCACTAAGAGTTCTACCAAATTTTATCATTATCGGAGCAATGAAAAGTGGTACAACATCATTATACAAGTATATGTCTGAACATCCATGTATTTTACCAGCATCATATGATGAAATTGGTTTTTTTGATTCTAATTTTCATTTAGGATTTAATTGGTATAGATCAATGTTTCCTAGAAAAAAACAAATGCAGATGGTAAAAGAGAATAAAGGAATCTCACTTACAGGAGAGGATACACCATTTTATTTTTGGAATATAGAATCTAGAGATCGTATTAAGAAGTATTTACCCAAGATAAAACTAATTGTAATTTTGAGAAATCCTGTTGATAGGGCATTTTCTGAATTTAATAATAAGATTAGAAATGAGGAATTAGATGTTAATTTTGAGACATATGTTAAAAAAGAAATTCAAGAATTAATGGATGACCCAATAGATATTTCAAAATTTTCACATTCAAGTTCAATTATTTCAAGAGGGATCTATGTAACTCAATTAGAGATGTGGTACGAATTGTTTCCAAGGAATCAAATTTTGATCTTAAATACAAATGATTTGATGAATAAATCAAATAAAATTCAAGAATCAATTTGCAATTTTTTAAATCTTCCAAAATTTTATTCAAATCAAGTATTTTTTGAGAAGAGATCAAAATATGAAAAAATGAAATCTGATACAAGAAGTAGATTAGAAGAGTTCTATAAACCATATAATGAAAGTCTCTACAAATTAATTGGTAAAAGATTTGATTGGTAAAAATAATCATATATTACAAAAATTAGATAGGGTATTAGATTGAAAAAAAAAATTATCAAAATATATCTGAAAATTATTAGTAAATTAAGTAAAGGAAAAGGATATGGGAAAAAATATAGAATTATTGATTCTGCTGTAAAAAAAATTGAAACAAATTTAAAATCTGATACAGCTGACGTATGGGCTGGAAAAATGTATTTACATCCAAATGATGGTTTAGGACTATCAATTAGAGGGATTTATGAAATTGATAATACAAAAATTTTAATGAAATATGTAAAAAAAGATCAGATAGTTATTGATCTTGGGGCACATATAGGATATTATACTTTGATGATGGCAAAACTAGTAGGCCCAAATGGCAAAGTTTTTGCGTTTGAACCAGAACCAAGAAATCTAGAACTTTTACGAAAAAATATAGTTGAAAATGGATACAAAAATGTAATTGTTGTTCCTAAGGCAGTGTCTAATAAAGAAGAGGATTGTATCCTGTATGTTGGACAAAAATCATTCGGAGCAAATAGAATTTTCAAGCCAGAAAAAACTAATTCACAAGAATTTAAGGAAATAAGAACACAAACAATAAAACTTGATAATTATTTTAATGAAAACTCACTTCTTAAAAAAATTTCATTTGTTAAAATGGATATCGAAGGTTCTGAAAGAAAGGCATTAGAAGGTATGGAGGATATATTATCAGCAAATAATGAATTAAAAATACTAACAGAAATTAACAAAGATGCATTAGAAGATAACAATTCAAATTATAAAAAAATGTTAAAATATCTAGAAGAATTCAGTTTTGGTTTTTTCATACAAGGTAAAAATGATGAATATGAGAGAATAATGATGGATGATTTTGAGAAAGTGTTAAGTGATAATACAATGATGAATATTTTTTGTAAAAAAGTATAAACTTGGAATTAATAGAAAGAAGATATGAAAATTGGAATAATCTCAGATACACACGATGATGTAGAATATACAAATAAAGCGATTAATATTTTTGACAAAAATGAAGTAGAAGCAGTGATACATGCAGGAGATATAATTTCGCCTCCAATTGTTAAAGAATTTAAAAGATTAACCGACAAAGGTGTAGAATTTTTTGGAGTTATGGGAAATAATGATGGTGAGAAAAATGGCTTAAAGGAGGCATTTCAATTTATTGGAGGTAATTTTTTTGACGATGTCGGAAAATTTGAACTAGATGGACTAAGATTTGGGGTTTATCATGGTCATGTTATAAAAAAATCAAAGAAAATGATGAATTCTGGAAAATTAGATGTGTACGTTTATGGACATTCACATCAAAAAGATCCAGGAGAAGGAGAAATTAGAAGAGGAGAAAAAGGTACTATTTTATTAAATCCAGGTACGGCCCATAGACCTTCTGAAACCTATTATACAATACCACATTATTTTAGAGAAGCGTCAGTATTAGTTTTTGATACAAAAACAAATAATTGTAATTTTATTAATTTATAATTATATTAGAAAATTATTTTATGTATTGTGTTTCACGTTTTTCATCATCACTAAACACAACCCCTACTGTTCGTAAAAGATTTACATTATTTTCTTTACATTTTTCTATTAATAATTTAATATATTTTTGAAAATTGGATGGATCTTCATTTTCTTTTTTGATATTCGAAAATAGATCATCATGATCTAACATAACAATTCGTTGATCATAATCTAATTTTTTAATAATTTTTTCTATATTTTTAACACCTTGTGGACTCTCTATTTTTGGGACAATAGTAATATTTTTGGGAATCAATTCTAGAAATTCATTTAGATCAGAATCATTCTCTACATTTGAAACTGCAAAATAATGTATATTTTTATAGATTTGAAAGAGAGGAACAATTTCTTGTAATGTATAACGATTGTTTGGAGGTTTTATTCGTCCAATTGGCAAATCAACAAAAATTTTATTTTCTTGATGATTTTTCAGAATGTTTTCTAATTCAGGTATACTGTTACACCAAGCTAGATTAATTCTTAATACCGTATCTTTAGGTATTCCTAATTCATAATTTATTGCATTTTGAGAAATGATTAACAATTTTTCTTGGAAATGATTTGATATATAAAATTTAATGATGAATTATTTTATGTGTTTTTTTTTTCGAATTTTTAACTTTTTTACCATAATTATTATTAATTTTTTTAATTAGATCTAGAGTTTGATTATGTAATAGATCTAGATTTGGAATGACACAATGACCACCAATAAATCCAGGGAACATCTTTGGCCGATTGTTCAAAAATTTATGAATTTCATCAGAAAAAGTCCACATTTCATCAAAATCAACATTATACTGAATTGCAATCATATTTGATAATTGAGCATAATTTACTAACCACCCCAAATACGAAGTATCACATAAGATTTTTCCTAATTCGAGTGTTTCAGGTTTTGACATTTGTTTTGTTTTTACACCATTATTTGTCATATGTTTTTTGAACTCTCTTATAGCGAATTGTTTTTTGGGTGCAATATCAGAAATTGCAAAAAATTTTGTATATCGTTTTAAATCACGAAGCATTCTTTTATGAACTCCACGAGTAGCACTATAGATAACAGGTACATTCAATTCAGATTGAAGTTTAGTTGTAGTTGTTGGGCTTATTGTACTGTGTATTACAATAATCTCAGGATTAAATTTTTTGTTAAGATTTTTTGTAGTTTTTATGAATGTTTTTGAAAATGGGATGCAAATGTGAAGAAATTTAGTTTTACTAGTTTCAAATTTTTTAAATTTTTCTAAATCCATTAAATTTTTATTTATATCATAACCAATGGTAATTGATTTTTTTGACAATAATTTTTGAATTGGGCTTCCAATTTCACCTAATCCAGCGACGATATTTTTATTCAATAATTTCATGAATATGGTTTAACCTAAAATGTTTTCTAGTGAATTACTACGTAATGTATTTAATCATATTTCATAATTAGTTTTCGTGAGGAAAAAAATCAATGTTGCATTAATTTATAAAAAAAATTATACATTTTTTAATAAGGAACATTTTGATAATACAACTTATTACTTTTTTTTAAAATCATTATTAGAGAATGATTCTTTGGATGTGCAATTATTTCCAACAGATAATGAATTTGATTGTAGAAAATTACAGGGGAAGATAGATGTTATTCTATTAGCAAATAATAATACAGATGCAACACCGGAAAAATTGATTGGTATAAAAGATGTTAGAATTCCAGTAATTTGTAGAACCGGAGATCCTCATTCAGCAGAGAGATATAATCAAATTGAATTTCATGAAAAATGGAAAATAGATTATTATTTTAATTTTATACATGAAGATTATTTTTATGAATTTTACCCAAAAAAAATTCCTTACAAAACAATTATCTTTGGTCTTGAAAAATCATTATATCAAAATATTTCTCCATTTCATAATAGGATAAAGAATAAAATTTTATTGACTGGTGCGATTGCACATAAGAATTTTAGTAAAAAATTGAAATGGAAATTTAAAAAACCTAGTCACGGAGAAACAATTTTTGAATATAAATTACGTACGATGTGTTCAAGTATTCCGTATGTAGACTACACACCAACACTAAATCATGATTTTATAGCCGATAAATATCCCGTATTGTTGCAAAAATATCAATCATCAATAGCCGCAACAACGAATTTTCCAACCATCAAATATTGGGAAATTCCTGCTGCAGGTTGTTTAACATTTATGGAGATTACAGACAAGAATAGAGGAAAATATTTGGGATATACTGACGATAAAAATGCAATTTTCATCAATGAGAAGAATTATGAAAAAAAATTTGAAGATTATTTATCTGACCCAGATAATGAAAAATGGAAAATTATTGCAGAGTCAGGTAGAGAGTATGCAATTCAGAATTTTTCAAATGAAAGAGCGGTAGAAAAATTAGTAAATCTAATGACAGAGTTAATTAAATAATTAATATAATTTGGTGTTTGGATTCATTTGTTTTGTGATGAATAATTGATACCAGATTTCACATGCCAATAAACCAAGGAATTTATTCACATATTTAATTTCTAAACATTCATTATCAATATGTTGTTCGATCCATTTTTGATTTATAATATTATTTTTTATGATTTCACCATTTATCAGATATTTTTCACACAGTTTTTTTCCATATGAATTCCATAATTCGACCGTATTTGCGTTAAATCCAAGCTTTTCATTAGTCATGAATTTTTCAAGTTTATATTTTTTTAATAATTTTCTTAGAAGTAATTTTCCAACATTATTTTGAGAATTATATTTGTAATGTATTTTATATGGAATCATATATGAAATTAAATTTTCAGATAAGAGAGGAGAAATTGACTCCAATTTAAAATATTTTTGTAGAGAATTATTCACAATTGAAAAATTATATAATAATTTACCATTATAATCTGCTAACATAACTTGATCCAATCTTTGAAGATCATTATCAAAAAAAGGATATAGTGTTTTGTGTATTGAGTTCCAAGAGAATTTAATATTTTTATGAAAAATTTTATCTTGATCAGGAACACTATCTCTCTCATGACATTTCAAATATGCAGTAATTTTTTCATCTACACTTGAATTATCACATGTTAATTCAAGAAATTTTTTATATCGAAATGTGTAGCCGCCAAAGATTTCATCCCCACCATCACCAGTTGCTAAAAATTTTGATAATGTTTTTGCTTTTTTAGTAACGTAATACCAGTGTGTATCCCAGAATGGTTGTTTTATTATACTAATGGCTTTTGGCAATTCATGTAAGTAATTTTTAATTTCAATGACATGATGCTTTGCATCCAAAAAATTTGCAATTTTTGATGCAGGTAAGGACTCATCAACACTATTTTGAAATTTTACAGAAATGGCATTTATCTTAAGTTTGGGGAAAATTTTTCGTATTAGCCCCAAAATCAATGTTGAATCTACCCCTCCACTCAAAGCAATTGAAATTGAATCTACATTTGAAGGGATTTTAGAACGGATGTTTTTTTCAATTAGTTGTTCAATTTTTTCCAAACTAGGTTCTGAGTCATGTTTTGAAAAATTTGTATGATTGATTTTTGGTAAGTTAGGGGTTATTCCAGAATCATATCTTAATGTCAAAATATTTACTAATGAAGAAGTATTCACAGAAAGACTAGTATTATCCACGACCCAATCCTCTAAAAATTAATTCATTATTTTTAGCCAACAAAGGATCAATTATTCCTCTAGTATCAATTAAGATCGAATTTTTCATTTTAGAAAAAGTAGTTATATCAATATTTTTGAATTCATCATGACCGGTTACAATAATTGCAGCATCCATTTCTGATATCATGGCATCAATATTTTTTTCAGCTTTAAAACCAAAAACATCCATTTCTTTGAAATAAGGATCATAGATATGGATTTTTGCACCTAGATTTTTTAATTTATTAATTATTTCTTCAGCAGGAGTAAGTTGTATATCTTTAACATTCGGTTTGTAAGAAATTCCAAGAATTAAAATCGAACTGTTTTCAATTGATAAATTACATTGATTGAAAGCATTAAGAGTTAATTCAATAACATGTTGTGGCATTTTTTCATTAACTTTTCTACCAGATTCAATAATACTTAGATTACTTCCAAGTCTTTTTGCAGTATTTAGCAGTTGATAAGAATTAATGGGCAAACATGGTCCGCCTACACCAGCTCCTGGATAGTGAACTTGAAAATTGTATTTCTTTTTCGCTGCCTCTAAAACTTTGTTTGTATCTATACCAATCTTTTCAAACATTAAAGATAATTCACTCACAAATGCGATGTTTATGTCACGGAAGACATTTGTTGTTAGTTTAACAGCATTAGCAGTTTTACAATTAGGCATTTCTACTAGCTCTACAGAAAAAACAAAATTATAGATTTTTTTAATGATATCAGTAATATCTTTATTAATTCCTCCAACTAGTCTAGGTAGATTTGTAAAATCATGTAAGATTTCACCTGGATTTGCATTTTCAGGACATACACCTATGAAGAAATTTTTTCCTACCTCCAATTTTTCTGAACTAGATATTATTGAAACCATTTCATCTTCGATAAATCCAGGTTCAATAGTACTTTCAACAATAACTAAAGAATTTGGAGATAGTAAATTGGATAATTGTGAAGCAACACTTCTTAAAGCAGAATAATCTGGTACATTATTTTCATCCATGGGAGTTGGTAATGATAGAAGAATTAGATCTGAGGTTGGTACTGCATCTTCAATTTTTGTTGTTGCTGAGAATTTTTTATTTTCCAAAACTGAATCAAATATTTCACCATATCCTGGTTCATCCTTTAATGGAAATTTTCCAGAATTAATATTATCAATCAGTTTTTTATTGATATCAACTCCAATAGTATTTAGACCAGATTTAGCAAAAGATAGTGCAGTAGGAAGGCCTATTCTACCTATACCTATAACACAAACACGAAGTGTTTTTAATTCTAATGACTTTATCACATCATCAAGATTATTCATAATAATTTTTGGATTGGACATTGATATCACAGATGCTTGTATTTTGAACCTATTTTTACCTATTATAATTTTGTAATGATAGCTTTCATTCCAAAATTTTAAAAACTTAATGATAGGACTAAGAATGGATTTTTGTGACTAAAGTAGTAATTACTGCAGCAGGAAAAGGTACCAGGTTACTCCCATTTACAAAGGAAATGCCGAAAGAGATGATGCCAATATTTTCTCAAGGATTCACAAAGAATAGGGTTGTTTTGCCATTGTTACAATATATCTATGAGCAGCTATATTCAATGAGTTTCCGAGATTATTGTTTTGTTGTTGGAAGAGAAAAAAGATCTATTGAAGATCATTTTACTCCTCACGAAACATATTTGAAAGAATTAACAGGAGATTATAAAAAATTCATTACAAACTTTTACAAAAAATTAGATAATTCACATTTGATTTGGATTAATCAAAATAAACCATTAGGTTTCGGAGATGCAGTAAAACGTGCAGAGAGATATGTAGGAAAAGAAGATTTTATTGTTCATGCAGGAGATGTTACAATATTAAGTAGATCAAAACATCCAATTTTAAGATTAATTGATACTGCAAAAAAAAATCCTGATGTAAAAGCTGTATTATTGTGTAAAAAGATTAAAGATTTTAAGAAATATGGGGTTCCCACAGTTACAAAAATTTCCGATAATTTATTTGAAGTAGATCAAGTTATAGAAAAACCCGATAAACCAGAGTCAAATTTTGGTATTTTGCCATTATATTATTTTAGACCAGAAATTTTTTCTAGCTTAAAAAAAATAAAGAAAGGAAAAGGAAAAGAGTATCAATTAACAGATGCAATACAGAATTTAATTAAAGAAAAACATAAAGTTCTTGCAATTACATTAAATAAAAATGAACAAGAGATTGATGTGGGAACAGTAGAATCTTATAAGAATTCACAAGAAATTACATTTAGAAAAGCATGAATGACAGAGTGATAAGATGAAAATAGCAATTATTGGGTTGGGTTTTGTTGGTCTATCACTAACAAGTGTTTTGTCTTCAAAAGGATTCAATGTTATTGGGATAGATGTTGATAAAGAAAGATGTAAAAAAATATCTAATGGAATTTCACCGTTCTTTGAACCAGATTTAGAAAAAAGTTTGAAAAATGGATTAAAGAAAAAATTACAAATTGAAAGTGACGTATCACTAGTAGAAGATTGTGATTTGATTTTTGTAACTGTGGGAACACCACAGAATAAAACGGGCTCAATTGATCTATCTATTATCAAAAATGCAATGTTGTCATTAGGAAAAAGTATTCGGAATAGCAAAAAACAGCACACAATATTGATCAAAAGTACAGTAGTGCCTGGAACAATGAAGGATGTCATATTACCTATTTTAGAAAAAAATTCAAAAAAGAAGGCTGGAAAAGATTTTGGGTTGATTTCAAATCCAGAATTTTTACAAGAAAGTACGGCAATAAAAGATACAAAATTTCCTCATGCAGTAGTACTAGGCGGATATGAAACAAAGTACATGAAGAAAGTAAAAAATTTCTTTACAAAATTACATCCAAATGTACCAATCATAATCACTAATCATCAGACTGCAGAGATGATAAAATATGCAAACAATTCATTCCTTGCAACAAAGATTAGTTTTATCAACCAATTATCAAATATTTGTCAAAAAATTCCTGGAGCAAATGTAGATGATATTGCAAAAACAATCGGATTAGATCCTAGAATAGGAGGATTATTTCTCAATGCAGGACCAGGTTATGGAGGCTCATGTTTACCAAAAGATATGAAAGCATTGATAAAATTTGCAAAAATTACAGGAGTTAAACCAATACTATTGAATGCTGTAGAAGATGTAAATATAAAACAACTAGAAGAAATAATTTCACTAGCTAAAAGAAAATTAGGAAATCTTGAATCAAAGAAGATTACGATTCTAGGAACATCGTTTAAACCAAACACGGATGATATACGAGATTCTATTGCAATAGAATTAATCAAGAGATTTTTGAAAAGAAAAGTTAACGTAACGATTCATGATCCAAGAGCAATAAATAACACAAAAAATGTGTTTAAAGATAAGATAAATTATGCAAAAGCAGTTAAAGATGCAATATCTGGAAGTCAATGTGTAATAATCATGACACAGTGGAAACAATATGAAAAATTAACTAATAATGATTTTAAACAAATGAAAAAGAAAATGATTATTGATTGTAGAAGAATTTTAGTTGATAAACAATTAGATGCCGATTATTATGCAATAGGTTTTGGTAAAGAATAATGAAATATGTTGTAACAGGCGGAGCAGGTTTCATAGGAAGTAATATTGTAAAAAAATTAGTTACTAGAGGAGACAAAGTTACTGTAATCGACAATTTAAACACAGGTAAGGAAGAAAATTTAGAATCAGTTCGAGATAAAATAACTTTTCTGAATGATACCATTTTGAATGTGGATTTACTTGAAAAAGAAACTAAAGGAATAGATGGAATATTTCACCAAGCTGCACTTGCATCAGTACAAGATTCATTTTCTAAACCTGAAGAATATCATGATGTGAATGTTAACGGGACCGAAAATATTCTAAGATTTGCTAAAAAACATGATTTCAAAGTTGTGTATGCAAGTTCATCAAGTGTTTATGGAAACCCAGAACAAGTTCCAATTAAGGAGGAGGATAGTAAGAATCCAATCAATCCATATGCTGAAACAAAATTACAAAAGGAAGAATTAGCTAAAAAATATTCAAAAATGGATGTGAAAGTGATTGGATTACGATATTTTAATGTGTTTGGTAAAGGTCAATCAAAAGAATATGCAGGAGTTTTAAAATTATTCTTAGAAAGAATACGTGATCAATTACCACCTAAAATAAATGGAGATGGAACACAATTTCGAGATTTTGTATATGTAGAAGATGTAGCAAATGCAAACATAATGTCAATGGATAGTAATGTAAATCATGATTTTTTTAATGTAGGAACAAACACATCAATAACAATTTTAGATTTAGCAAAAACTATCATAAAATTTTCAGGCTTAGATATAGAACCAATATTTGGACCTGAATTAAAAGGAGATGTTAAGAGAACGATTGCAGACATTAGTTCAATAAAAGAAAAAGTGGGTTGGGAACCAAATGTGTTCTTAGAAAAGTGGATAGAAGACATAGTTTCTATGAAGAAATTTGACGAAATTTAGTTACAAATTATACGAGTAGATATTATACATCCAAAAATATCAAAAAATAAGTTGAAACTACTAATAGGTGCTTCAAGTTCAAAAATATTTCATCTAAAAGAATTTGCTAAGAAATTAGAGGAATATGGTGTCGAAGTAAAAATTGTATTAGATATAGATTATGCTGATGGATTTCCAAATAGAAAAATTTCAAAGTGGTTTTCGTCAAATAAAAAATTCAAAAAACTTGTTAGTGAGTTTAAACCAGATGTAATTTTTGTTGATAGAACTAAACATTTTGCATTAGAAGCATCAAAAACTGACATTCCTGTAATAATTCACTTACGAGGAGATCATTGGTCAGAGCTAATAATGGCAAAAGAAACATTGTATAAATCAACAAGTGGAAAGATTGCAATAAACAAATGGGAAGAGATTGGAGAAAAATGTTTTAAAAAATCAGAATTGATTTTACCCATTTGTAATCATCTTTCAGAGATTACTAAGAAACGTTATTCTAACAAACCAGTTGAGACAATGTATCAAGCAATTAATTCTGATAATTGGTTTCATAAAAAAGGAATGGAATTAAAACATCCATGTGTTGGAATTTTACAAAGTGCAACAATTTGGGAAAAAACAAAAGAGATGAAAATATTACCAGAAGTTTTAGAAAAAATGTCTAATGTTCATTTCTATTGGGCGGGAGATGGAGTGTATAGAGATGAAGTTCTACCAATATTAGAAAAATATGACAATTTCCATTGGCTTGGTTCATTAGACTATCCAGATAAAGTACGAGAATTTTTAACAGAAATTGATGTGTATGCGTTGATTAGTGGAATAGATATGTCACCACTTACATTACAAGAGGCACAACTGATGGAAAAACCTGTTATTGCAACTAATATCGGAGGAATTCCTGAACTGATGAAGGATGGTGAAACAGGATTTTTAATCGAAAAAGGTAATTCAGTTGAGTTATTTGAAAAGCTGTCAGTATTACTCAATAATTTAGAAAAATCAAAAGAAATGGGTAAGAAAGGTAAGGATTTTGTAAAAGATAATTTCAATTTAGATAAAATTTGTAATGATTTTTTAAATCACTTAAAAAAACATGGTATAGGAGATATGTGATATGAAAATTCCATTTTTTGTTCAAGAATTCACTCAAGAGATGGAAGAAGCGGCAATTCATGCATTAAGGAATGAATCATTTGTAGGGGGTGAGAGTGTTTCAAAATTTGAAGAAGAATTTGCACAATATACTGGAACAAAATATGCAGTATCAGTTAATTCAGGAAATAGTGCATTACAACTTTCTTTAATGGCATTAGGTATTGGAGATAAATCAAAGGTCATAACTCCAACAAATTCATTCATAGCTTCAGCAAATTGTATCAGAATGACAAATGCAGAACCAATTCTAACTGATATTGATATGAAAGACGGAGGAATTGATCTATCAAATAACAAGGAGAAGGTAAATGCAATAATTCCGGTTCATATTTATGGAAATCCATGCAATTTTGATTCTGTTAAATTATTTTCTGAAGAACAAAATATTCCAATTGTAGAAGATGCATGTCAAGCTCATGGGGCCGAATACAAAGGAAAGAAAGTTGGTAGTCTTGGAGATGTAGGATGTTTCTCATTTTATCCAACAAAGAATATGACAGTAGGTGGAGATGGTGGAATGACTACAACTGATAGTGAAGAGATTGCATTAGAAATTAAATCAATTCGAGATAATGGGAGAAAAACAAAAAATGAATTTGATAAATTAGGATTTACAATGAGATTGAATACAGTAAATGCAGCAATTGGCAGAGTACAACTAAAACATCTAGATGAGAAAACTGCACGAAGAAGAGAAATTACCTCAATTTATAGAAAAAATTTAGTACAAGATTGTATTCTGCCTGAAAACAAAGATGGGAAATCAGTATATCATCAAATAGTAATAAAACATAAAAAAAGAGATGAGATACGAAAAAAATTAACAGATAATGAAATAGGTTCTGCTATTTATTATGAAACACCAATACACAAACAACTAGTTTATGAAGAATTTGGATACAAATTACCAAATAGTGAAAAATTCTCTAGAGCGATTATGTCCCTTCCTTCATACCCACAACTAACAGATGAACAAGTTTTAGAAATTTGTGAATGTGTTAACAAAGTAATAGGTTAACTCTTTAACAAATTTTCATAAAATTGAATATATTTTGGCAATACAACATCCCAAGTCATATTATTTTTAACAAATGTATTTGCATTTACAACAAGTTTTTCTGATTTCCTTTTGTCAGATAATAATTCGTTAACTGCTTGTGCTAATTTTAATGGATTTTCTGGTGGAACTATAACCCCAGTTTCATCGTTTTTTATTAATTCAGGAATTCCACCAACATTAGTTCCTATTACTGGTACATTGAGATAAAATGCTTCTTTAACAGTTGTTGGTAAACTTTCCATCCTAGATGGAACTACTACAATACTAGAAGATTTGATTATTTTCATTGCATCTTTCCAGGAACGATCGGTACAATAAATAACATTTCCATTAATTTGTGATTCGGCTTCCTTTAGAATATCAATTCCTTTTTCATGACTATCACGTCCAACATATGCAATTTGATTTTTAATTTTACTAACAGAATCAAGATTTTGGAACATATCAGTATCTAAAGGTGTTGGGAGATATTCAAAATCAATATCAAATTTTTCTTTGTAGAGTTTTTGTGTTGCTTTTGAGTCAGTAGTTAGTTTATCAGGCCACTGTAATACTTGAGATTCAGCAGATTTTGCAAAAGATGAAACTGATTTAGAATGTAGTGTATCTACTTGTTCGCTAAATACACCATGAACAGAAAGAACTTTCTTTTTCCCTTTGGCATATTTCATTGCATATGCAGATGGAATATTAAATCCGTGAACAATATCATAAGAGTCTCTATCAAGTAAACTTCTAAAACTACTAAGAACAGCAAAGCTAGGATTTTTGAGATTTTTTATTGGTAAATGAGTAGTCTCTAGTTTTTTTACTTGGTGGCCATTTTGAATTAACTTGTCAGCAAGCATTGCAGCATGACCACCAATACCACCAGAGAATCTAGGTGAGATAAAAAGAAATTTCATATTTAAAATTCGTTTTTGGCTTTTTAATCTCTTTTATTGATTTCATAGGATATTGATTAATTCTATTAATTTTTTCGAGTCCATATCATCCCTATTAACAAGAATTGATTTACAGTTTGCTTGCTTGGCTGAATTTATATCATGAATTCTATCACCAATCATCGTAACATCTGAAGGAATCAAGTTTAATGATTTACATGTATTTTGAATTTGTAGAAAACGATCAGGATAATCATCTCTGGTAAGAATAGAAGAAAATTTTTCTTCTAGATTTAATTTTTTAAGAATAATATCCAGAGATTTTTTACATTGCATTGTGACAAGCGATATTGTGTAATTTTTTGATGCTACATATTTCATTACATCGTGTAATCCTTCAATCTCTTCTAAATTTTCAGTAGCAATTAATTCTTCATCACATACTATCTTAAATGCATCATCAATTATTTTTTGATTACTTTTTGCTTGATCAATTATACTTGGAATTAATGGTGAAAGATTATCTTCCGTATGAAAAAAATTTTTTAAATTATGTTGAAGTATTTCATACCTAATTGGAAGTTTAATCAACGTTCCATCTAAATCAAATATTAAACATTTATTCATAAAACTTGCACCTTTGTACCATCATCTTTGATTATCCAATCCCCACAATCAATATGTCGTACAAGAAGCGTTTCCACAGGATAAATATCATTTCCAAGAATTTCAGGATCAGAAATTTCCCCTAATCCAATTTTCGTGTAAAGATAAGGAAGATTGTATTTAGGATCTTGATTAAAAAATTTTGAAGAAATGTAGCCCCACAAAGGAGTTGTAGTATGAAATTTTCCAGAATCAATTTCTGTTATACGCATATTATTTTCAATGTCACCTTTTAGATCTATAGAATAATTTCCGTGAGGATTACTATCAACGGATGTAACCGCCGTTTCACAAAGCTTGTTGATTTTTTCATCCACAATTATTTTTGAAACTGTAGGCGTTCCAGTAATTCCAGATGGAGAAATATGTTTGAATGGATATTCAAGTCGTTCCCTAGTATAAGATGCAATTAGTTTTCCATTAAACCAAAAACTATCCCATGCAATATTTTGCCCAGGCAAATATTCTTGTATCATAAAATCATCTAATTGTGCTTTTTTTCTTAAGACCCAAAGATTTATCCAATGATTTGCTTCAGTACTAGTTTCACATAAAAGACTAAGATTTCCACCTGCACCATTTTTTGAGCGTACCCATAATGGACCACCACCTAATTCTTCAAAATTTTTTTCTAAATCATTCAAAGAATCAAGTGTGTTCGTATTTGCAACATCAATGTTTTTTTCAGATAAAATCTTTTGAGTTGTTAATTTATCATTTGCAATTACAGTAGAGGAGGGCAAAAATGTTTTTGATTTTAATTCATTATCTTGAGAAATCACTAATGCTTCAGAAGAAGGTTGAGGGTGGACAAAATCTATTTGATAATCATTAATAATTTTTTTAATTTGTGGAAGAAATGTAGGATCAGAATGTCGGGGGGTATTTACACGTAAATTAACATCAGGGAACTCTAAATAATATTTATTAAAATCTGTTCCAACAAGGAAGAATTTTTCATCAGTGGCTCTTAATGCTCTAACAAAATTTACACCACCTATACCACCAGAACCAGTTACAAGTATTTTTTTCATTAGTTATTATCTAAAAAGAACTAAAATATGTTAAGCTTATGAATTGCACGTAACTGTTTTAAAAAACAAGCCTAAATAGATAATAAAATTGATGAAAATATGCAGTATATTTTTCTAAGCCACGATGTAGATTGGAGAAGACAGGGTCCACCTGTTGAGCACATATTACAAAAAAAAGATAGATTTGATTCAACAATCTTTGATAATACCAAACCAGAAAATTTGTATCGTAATATTCCTGAATATATGGAACTAGAAGAGAAGTTTGGAATTCGTTCGACATTTTTCTTTAGAACATTTTATGAAAATGGAAATGTTGATGATTATGAAGATGATATTTTAGCATTACAAGAAGGAAAATGGGAAATTGGATTACATACAGATCCTCAATCCATAAACGATATTGAAAAAATTAAACAGGAAAAAGAAAAACTAGAGTCGTTAACAAAAAAAACAATTTTTGGAAATAGGGTTCATTTTTTAAATTATAATTCAGAATTACCAAAAAAGCTAAAAGATTTAGGATTTTTGTATGATTCATCTCTTAGATATTCAAAAGATAAAATTGATGAAAAAGAAATGGGATATTCAAAGATTGATGAGTTAATTGAATTTCCTGTAACAATAATGGACGCATATTTGTTTACCCATATGGGAATAAAAGAAGATGGAATTGTTCCAGAATTTAAAAAAACTTTAGAGTTAGGTAGAAATCTTTCAGATCAAAATGTCATTAGTGTAATTTGGCATGATAATGTTCTAAAGATGAAAGGCGGAAGAGTTTATGGAAAAATTTTAGAATTTCTCACATCACAAGAAGATGTAAAAATTTTACCTGGTAAAGATCTTGTTAAAATTTTGAAATAATTTCAAAAAAACTATTACATTGTTGCTTGTGCGGCTTGATGGAACATCTCACTCTTTGCACAACCTGCTGCAAGTTCGTCACCTGCACCTCTTCTCATAAGACCTCTGTAAAGACCGTCTTCGAGTTTTACACCTTCACGTTGTTCCCATTCCTCAACAGTGATAGAATATTTCTTTTGGATTCTGTCTCTGTACCATTCTGGAATTACATTGAACGCACAGAATGGAATAATTCTAAGGTCTGGAGTAACATAGTGAATATCACATCTTTGTAATCTTTCTAAATCTTCATTGTATTTGTCTTGGAAGTGCATCATTCCTAAGAATAGACCTTTGACGTGCCATGAGCCTACTGCTTCAAATGATCTCTTCATTAAGATATTTCCAAACATTTTTGCCAAATCTAATCCGGCTGGTTGGTTTTCTTTATTGATGAATCCTTTGAGTTTTCTTACAACTTCAAGCATTGTAAAGTACTTGTTTGCACCAGAACGGATTTGTTCTGCTTTGTCTTCAAATAATTCTAACATTCCTTGAATATCACAGAATCTTGTCATTGGAACAAGTTTCTTTGTATCTGCATCTTGGAACACATAAGCTCCTGCTCCACATGCAAAGTGAATAGATAATTCGTATTTTGGTTTACTTGAAAATGCTTCAATGACATTTGTCAATGGCATACAACTTGGTACTGGATACCAATCATCAACAGTAACTTGACCTTCAGTTTGTTCTTCAATTCTTTGGATACAATCAGGTACGGTGATTCTATATTTTTCACGTTCTGATTTTCCCATTCTTCCAGTTAGCGATACTGGTTGGAAGTTTACTGCATGAACAACATCCAAGTTCTTTTGTGCATATCTGATGATTCCTCCTAATTCATGATCATTAATTGATTTGATAACAGTTGGAACAAATACAACAGTTGTTCCAGTTTTTCTACAAGTGTCTAGTGCATATGGAATTTCCCAGTGGTTTTTAGGATTTGTTCTTGCAGTTACACCATCAAAGCTAAGATACAAATTGTTACAACCTGCCATTCTTACTTCACGTCCTGCTTCTGGATCCATTGCGTGTCGAATTCCATTTGTATTCATTTGAATATGTTCAACACCTTCTTCTTTCATAATTTTGATTAAATCTGCGATATCTTCTCTAAGCATTGGTTCACCACCAGTAATCTGCATAGAGTTTCCTGGAATTGGTCTTTCTGATCTTAATGTTTTCATCATTGCTCTAACTTGGTCATGATCTGGTTCATACATGTAAGCACCTTCTAGACCTTTCTTGACATAGAAGAAACAATACCAGCAAGTAAGGTCACATCTGTTTGTAACAATCATGTTTGCTAATCCACTATGTGACAAGTGGTTTGAACATAATCCACAATTGTTTGGACAAGAACACTTGTCTTCCATAATTACATTTGGAGCATGTGCACCTTTTCCATCAACCCAGTATGTACTGAATTTTTTGTACATATCATAAGAACCGAAATAGAGTTCCTCAGTTTCACCGTGTGTTGGACAAACTTTGGACATGAAGACTTTGCCTTCTCTTTCGAAAACTTCAGCATCTAAAATCATGTTACAATCAGGACAAATACTCTGGGTGAATCTAATAGTAGATTTCTTACCTTGTGATTTTGATGACTGATTGGATATCTGAATTAGAGCCATTTACTAATTTTCTCGGGAATTAGTATATAATCCCATTCCTACTATCCACCGGATGATTTAGGGAACGATCATAGTCAACTTAAATAGAGAATTTGATAATTCTGTTCGTGAGTATTTCTGATAAAACAAAGAAATCATTAGAGAAAATTGGGTTGACTAGCTACGAAATTCGAGCTTATACAACCCTAATCAAAGATGGGGAAAGTAATGCTTCAGAAATCAGCCAAAATTCAGGAGTTCCATATTCAAAAATCTATGAGATTTTAGGTACGTTGGAAGAAAAAGGATGGATCGGTTCAGATGATTCAAGACCTACAAAATATTTTGCAAAGGCTCCATCAAATGCATTAGAAACAACAAAGCAAAATGCAGATAGTATTTTTTCAGAAAACAAAAATGTCATTTTATCAGAATTAATTCCACTTTATGAAAAAACGGGTACTAGTGAAAAACCAGACATCTGGTTTATTTCAGGTGCAATGAATATTGTTTCAAAAATCATGGAAATGGTGGAACACTGTAGAGAAGAAGTAATGATTGCAGTTCCTCAAGCAGGAGAATTGATTGTAAAACAAGCCCTGCCAAAACTTAGACAATTACATGATAAAGGAATAAAAATTACAATTCTCATCTCAGACGAATTTGATAAAGACTCTATCAAAGCAATTTCTCGAGTCGCAGATGTTAAAGTGAAAGGTGGATTATTTGGAGGAGGTATAATTTCAGATAAGAGATATGTTGTAATTTTACTAGGTCCGGAAATTAGTAGCTCTAGTTCATCTGAAATAGTAGCAATTTGGGCAGATCATGCAGGTT
The DNA here is from genome assembly GCA_902552015.1 of uncultured marine group I thaumarchaeote. Classification (GTDB taxonomy): domain Archaea; phylum Thermoproteota; class Nitrososphaeria; order Nitrososphaerales; family Nitrosopumilaceae; genus Nitrosopelagicus. Next base: position 36,863 of record CACDFH010000005.1, read on the forward strand.
TAGCAGGATTTGCAAGAGAATATTTTGATTTCTTGTTAAAAGATGCTAAAAAAGCATGATTTCAATTATTTAGAAGTATTGAAAATTTATTAGATTAAAGAAATTAGATTATTCATGGATGCAATGGATGAAGAAGTACTATTTGTAGGAACTGCAGAAGCAGAACATACAGAAATGTATCTTAAAGCAGTTTGGCATATTAGGGAAAAAGGCGATGATGTTAAAATTAGCACAATTGCAAAAAGACTGAATGTTCGACAACCAAGTGTTGTACAAATGCTAAAAAAATTAGCAGAAAGAGATTTGGTTACATACAACAAAGCAGGAGTCACACTAAAAGAAAGTGGTGAAAAAGTTGCAGCCTCAATGATTCGAAATAGTCGGTTACTAGAGGTATTGATGGATAGTTCTTTGAAAATTGAAATTGATGAAGAGATGGTATGTGGAATTGAACATCATATGAATAAACAGTTTACAGATGCACTATGTGTCATGTTAAAATGTCCAGCAAAAAGTCCTAGAGGTCGAGATATTCCGATGGGAGAATGTTGCAAAACATCAAGAGGTATGGAAGAGTAAAAGAAGATATACTAAGTAGGTTTGATGAGATTATGGCATGTTTTTGTGGATGCGAAGAATTTGTAAAAAATTCTAATGGAAAAATAATGGGCTGTGTAAAATGTAATCACGGTAGACAGAATCATAGTGATGAATGGCGTGCAGCTGCAAGATCAAATACAGAAGGTTCACAGAAAAGAGATTCTGACTTTGGTTAATTATTCACCAATAATTTTTACTAATACTCTTTTGTTTCTTCTACCGTCAAACTCACCATAAAAGATAGCCTCCCAAGGTCCAAAGTCTAATTGACCATCAGTTATAGCAACTACAACCTCTCTTCCCATTACCTGTCTTTTTAGATGTGCATCAGCGTTATCTTCTCCAGTATCATTATGACGGTAATGATCAATTGGTTCATGAGGTGCCAGTTCTTCTAACCATTTTTCATAATCATGATGCAAACCACTTTCATTATCATTTATGAAGACGCTAGCAGTGATGTGCATTGCATTGACCAAACAAAGTCCTTCTTTGATTTTACTTTTGGTAACTAATTTTTCTATATCTGATGTGATGTTAACAAATTCTCTTCTTGATTTTGTTTTGAAGGTCAAATATTCAGTTAAAGATTTCATAAATGTTTGAGAAAATCATATCATAAAAATTCTAAGTTGCAGACTCAGAACTCAAGATCCTAATCATCTAGTCATAGGATAGCGTACATCACTGTCTGCAGTAAAAATTTAGGATAATCATACTTGAACCTTTCAATAAGCTTGATAAGTGAGATACATTTATTGAAAAAAAATGGTAGAGATAGACGCACCTTCATCACTAGAAAGCTTTCGTAGATTCATCATAGCTAGTACATGTAGTTCATTTGCTCCAAAAAGTTATCTTGAAGATCCAGAGGTTTTTGCTGAAAGAGAAGACAGTCTAGGTTCCATCTATGTAGAAGCTGCAGACAAAGTCACATTGAAAAAAATTAGAGAAATAACATTTGTTAACGCAAAAGATGTTCTAGGAGTTATTTATTCATCAAAGAGTGGAAACACCAGTCTAAAATGGAGACAAACTAGGAAAAATACTGGTAAAGTGACAGGTGAGGCATCTTCAAACTCATTAGTAAATTTGGCAGAAGGCGGAGTCATAACTCTAGAGTGGGTTGAAAATTACGTCAAAAAGAAACAAGAAGAATCAAACTAGTTATCTTTTAGAGAATTTATAAAAAAATATGATTACAAAGACTCTTGATGAGAATACAATTTCATTAATGCCTGAGGATTCTGATGATTTACTAACTATCAGAAGAATTTTAAAAATTGATGACAAAATTATAGGTGAAACAACCAGAGTCATTAAACAAGATAAAGAATTTTCACGACCAGATAAAGGTGAAAGAGTTCACGTACGACTTGCAATAAAGATAGAAAAAATTTCACTCGATAATGTTCTAGATAGAATTAGAGTTGGAGGTACAATTCTGGAATCAAATAATGAATCGGTTCCGCATGGAACACATCACTCGTTTACAATAAAAATTGATGAAGGATTCAATCTGGTAAAGAAAAAATGGTCAGGTGTTGAAAAAAAACTTGCAAAATCAAAGGGAAAGAAAACAAAGTTCATTCTAATTGCAATAGATACCGGTGACTGTGGAATTGGTAGACTGAAAGGAACACATTTGCATCTATTACCAAATTTGTATTCTGGGTCTAGCGGAAAGAGATACAAATCTAATTTTAAAATTGAAAAATTCTTTGATGATGTAATTGGAGCTATCAGTTCAGTTGTTGAAAAAGATAATCTTGTAATAGTTTTTGGTCCTGGTGAGACAAAAAAGAAGTTTTACAATTATGTGTCAAAAAAACCAATTTCAGATAAATGTCAGTTCAAGGTAATTGAAGGAATTGATTCAGGTGGAGAAGACGGAATTCATGTTTTTACAAAATCAGATGCCATGAAAGAAGTGATGGCAGACACAAAACTTGCCAAGGTATCACAAATAATTGATGAAGTGATGTTTTTGGCAAACAAGAAAAGTAAGAAATTTTCTATGGGTATTGAGGAGACAAAAAAAGCAAATGAGGCAGGTGCCATAGAATCGCTAGTATTTTCAGAAAAAGCTATTCAAGATTCAGATGAACAAGAAATTGTGGATTTCTTAAATGATGTAGAGTCGAAAGGTGGAGAAATTTTTAGCGTGGACAGTACGATTGATGCAGGATTAAGAGTTTCAGGATTGGGTGGAATTATTTCATTATTGAGATTTCCATTAGAGTATTAGATAGTAGAATCTGTCAACCAATCAAGATATGGTTTATTCATAGAATTTACATTAATTTCAGCGATTTCTGGTACATCATACGGATGCAATTTTTTAATTTCGTTTTTGAGAATTTTTTCGTTTTTCTTTGTAGTTTTAAAAATTGCCAAATATTCTGAATCATTTTGAATTTTACCTTTCCATGAATATACAGAATCAATTTTTGTAATATTTACGCACGCAGCAAGTTTCTTTTTGACTAGTTCATTTGCAATCTTTTTTGTGATAGTCTTGTTAGGAAATGTAGAGACAATTATCACTGGTTTCATAGGAAACGATAAATTGCCGAGACTAAAAAATTTTCTTTAACTTGGAACTAAATTTCTTAACAGATAATGCAATTATTTACGTACTCATAGCTTGGGTTGCTATTTTTGCAGTAGCCAAAGGATTGAGACTAGAAAGATATGGATTTTCAATTAAACCATATAGTCTAACTTACAAAAATTACAAGGTTCAAGATGCACTAGTTAGATTACTTGGAAGAACTAGAAGAGGAGTTCGTGTATTTGCAGATGTTAGTGTCATTGCAGGATTTATCATGATGGGATATGTTTTCTTCTTTTTATTTTTGAATATTTCAAATTACTTTGTAGAACCAGATGAATTTGCAGAATTAACTGTTCTATTACCAGGTGTCACAATGACATCTGCTTCAGCCATAATGTACTTTTTGCTATCAATTCCAATTGTTTTGGTAATTCATGAAGGTGCACATGGAATTGTTGGGGTTTTGGAGAAAATCAACATTAAGACAGGTGGCTTTGCAATTTTCATAGCAATGTTTGCAGGATTTGTTGAACCAGATGAAGAACAGTTTGGTAAGGCAAAGAAAATTTCAAGACTTCGTTTGATTGGTGCAGGTCCAACTTCAAATGTAATTTTTGCATTCATTTTAGGAGCAATTTTACTAACAAATCCATTATTTGCAATGGGATTAGGTGGAGTACCTGGTGCAGAGCCACTTGTAGATGTATTTTATGAATCAGCAGCAGCTGGAGTGTTAGTACTTTCAGTAATTGATGGTGGAGGTGCACAACAAGCAGGAATTCAAGAAAATGATATGATTATCAAAATTAATGATGTGAATATTAACTCGGCAGCGGATTTACAGGCGAATCCAGTTGATCCTGGAGATACAGTCAATGTCACCATACTAAGAGACGGAAGTGAAATTGTATTTCCTGTAACAATAATGGCATCACCAGATGATCCAGAGAGAGGATTAATTGGAATTATGCGAAATGATATGGGTCAGCTTCCAGAACCAGTGTTCAACTTTATTGATTGGAATCTAGACACTTCATTTGGCTGGCAATTTTCCTGGTTCTTGTTGTGGTTATGGATGATTTCATTCTTTATTGGAATAATCAACATGTTACCGTTACCAATCTTAGATGGAGGTAAATTCATCCATACAATAATTGAAGGTAAAATTTCAGAGAAGGCAGTAAATGGAACAATGATGGCAGTTTATGCAATCTCATTCATAGTGTTTGGTCTCAATATTGGACTATCATATGTCAAGTCAGGTTGGTTTACAATATAGCATTTGTAATTAACGATTAAACTTGATTTTCCCTAAAAATGGGATTTTTTTATTAATATTTTTTCTCAATTTCCAGCGTTTTTCCCATTTTTGGTAATTATTAATAATTTTATTTGATTCTGTTTTTGGAAAAATTTCTTCTAGTGAATTTTCTAATGAATTACTATCTATCCAACACATACTTGATTCTTCCTTGGGATCGTTAATTGATTTTTTCATTGTTGGGTTAGTTTTGATAAATGTAACATCAAAATTTGGAACTATTTGTTCATCCACTACTTTAGCAACATCACCATTTTGGAAATAATCATCAAATATAATCTGAAATTTTTCTGATGAAATTTTTAGGAATGCATGAAAATCATGAAGCACAGCATTGTAGACATGATGACCATCAATGAATCCCAGATCCATTTTTGGTAATTGATTTGACATCTTTTCAAGAATTTCTCCAGAAGAACCTGTAAGAACTTCTATTTTTTTTAACCATTCTGGTTCTGCAAATTTATCCCACAGTTCCTTTGTTGAAAGTAAAACTAGTTGATTTTTCTTACTATTTTCCCAGGAATTTATTCTTTTTATTTGGGCATCAAATGGTTTTGGATCAATTGTAAAAATTTTCCCATCTATTTTACAGTCAGTCATAGCCCAAGCCATACATAATGTTGAAAATCCCTCAGCAGTTCCAATTTCCAGTACATTTTTTGGTTTATACTTTGAAATTAATCCATAAAGTAAAATTCCTCGTTCAAGATTTGAATTATTTTCTGGCTTGAGGGGATTAATCGGACATATGTTAGATAATTGTAAAAATTTTTCTTTAGAAGGAATATTTACATCAAATGAATCAATAAGATCTTCAATTTCGATAGTATTAGTTGTAGACATAAAAAAAAATCTTTTTCTTTCCATAAAAATATGACTGAATCTAAAGAATCAGATATTAAACTCACACATATCTACACATTATGCAATGTCAAAAATGTAAGAATACTGCTGTCTATACCAGAAAATATTCTGGAGAAAGCCTATGCTCTGAATGCTTTTCAAACTCTATTTTGAGAAAGGCTGCAAAAACAATCTCCAAGTACAAGATGATTAAAAATGATGAATTAGTTGTGGTTGGCGTTTCAGGTGGAAAAGATTCGTTAGTATTACTCAGCATATTGAAAAAAATGTCAGAAACTCATAACTTTAGAATTATTGCAGTAACAATCGATGAGGGAATTCCAGGATATAGAGACGAGGCCTTGGAGATAGTCAAGAGTTTCTGCTCAAAATTAGATGTAGAGTTTAGAACCTATTCATACAAAGAACTGTATGACGTAACATTATCAGAATCACTAGACTTAAGAGATCAAGAAAAAACAACATCCTGTTCAATTTGTGGTATTTTTAGAAGAAGAGCCTTAGATCATGCTGCAGAAGAATTAGGAGCAAATGTGATTGCCACAGGTCATAATTTAGATGATTCATTACAGACATTTTTGATTAATACGTTATCTGGGGATTCTAACAAAATTGGTTGGATGAGTCCAGGAAGCGATTCAAAACAAATTAGAAAAATAAAACCACTTGCAGAAATCTATGAATCTGAAATTGTATTTTATGCATTTACAAATAATTTACCATTTCAAACAGAACCATGTCCTCACATGAATGAAGGTATTCGAACTGAGATTCGAGAGTTTCTAAATTCTATAGAAGGCCAACATAGTGGAATTAAAAATAACATGTATCGCTCAATTATCAAAATCTCAGAAGTTATGAAAGATTCAAGTTTCAAAGAAAAACGAATTTGCACAAATTGTGGAAATCAATGCACAGGAAAGATTTGTGCTGTGTGTAATATGATTACAGATTTGAAAAAAGAACGATCCTAATTCAAATATGAGATTCTATTCTATCTATAACGTAGTAGGGAGGATCAGGGTGCCAGCCGTGCCCTATTCTGAAACCGGCTATATGCAGAGATCAGCAACTGCTGGGTAAATCTCTAGGAAGGTAACTCCCGCTTGGTGTGCGGAAATGAATTCACGCCGAGGCGGGTGGTTGCAGGACAAGGATAATCCGAAGGGATTTTTCCTAAGACCGAACCATCGAAAGGGATGAGGTCCGGGAGGGAGCAATCCTAAGGTGGAGCATCCACGCTTCCTCGTCTACGTGGGGGATCTTGTACGCCTTGAAATGGGACTATCATCCTAGACTGGAGCCAGCAGAACTACTACATTAAATTATGAATTTAGGGACAGTATGTATGAAAGGTCTGATTGGAACCGGAACTGGAAGAACCTATGAAGATTTTCAGAGACAAATTCCTGAACCCGTAAAACCGTTGTTTGATAAATTACGAACATACTGTTTGTCACTTGATGAGAAAGTGATTGAAGATGTAAGAATGCATCGAATAGTTTTTTGTAAAACTATGAGTTTCAGATGGTTTGCAGATATCGAACCAAGCCAATCGTCAATAATAATTAAAATCCAAAAAGAGCGTAAAGTTGAACCTAAAATTTTAGAGGTTAATCCAGAACAGGAACTATCAGAAGTAGAATCTTTACTCAAAGATGCATTTACAACAATTCGCTAATATCTTACTTCAAAGGTTTCAAATTCATCAGAAATATTTTCTTCAGAAAATTCAAATTCATCAACTCTAGAATTTGCAGGTCCAGTTTTACACCAATGTGCAAGATTATCAATATCTTGAGTTTCACCTTGTGCAACAATCTCAACACGACCATCATCAAGATTTCGAACCCAACCTTTTACATTATTTTTTATGGCCATCACTTTGGTGGATTGTCTGAAAAATACACCTTGCACTCGACCGGTGACAAAGATATGAATTTGTTTTTGAACCATTCTAAAAGATAGATTCTTAGACTATTATTTGATAGATTGTTTTCTTTCCTTAATTCTGGCTCTACCAGTTTTCTTTGCAGCAATACTTCCAACTTTAGCACCTGGAGGCGTATCACGAGATACTGTAGAGGATTGTCCAACGTGTTGGTGACGTCCACCACCGTGAGGATGTACATATGCTGCTTGAGCAACACCTCTGACAATTGGATATTTCTGACCTTTTGATTTGAAACGCATCATTTTAACTCCAGCACGCATAAATGGTCTATCTTCTACACCACCGCCAGCTAGAGTTCCAATCATTGCTCTATTTTTTGGGTTAAGTTTTTTGAATTTACCAGATGGCATTTTTAGAATTACTCCGTCATCTGCATGAGAAAATACTGTTGCATCAGCACCTGCCGTTTTAATGAAAGAACCGCCATCTCCAAATTGTTTTTCAACATTACAAACAATTGTTCCATCAGGGATGTTTTGTATACTAATTACATTACCATCAATAATTTCAGAATTTAGACCAAAACTGATTCTTTGACCAACTCTGGTACCTAAAGGTGCAGGGATAAATGAGATCGATCCATCCTCAAATCTTACTTTGGATAGAGGTACATCACGACCAGATTCATGGACTAAGTCAATAATCTCTCCTTTGCGCTCTTCATCTAGTGAAAAACTCGGATATTTGGCAGCTTTTAGCTTTTGTGTGGTAGCAGCTCTAAATTGCATGCCTCCACGTCCACGTCTACGAACACCTGGTCTTTTACCCATAGTAATCGATTGTGCCTAGGATCATGATTTTAAGCTTGTGATCAGTTTTGAGTAGATCAATAGAATAATACGCTAAATATATAAAAAAAGAAAGAAGAGTGTATAGATATGAGTGAAAATGGTCTTTCTCTAAAAGTTCTAGAAGCATATACTAGAGATGTCGGAAGAGGAGTAGCAAGGATCGATTATGATTCTATGGATACTCTAAATGCATCAACTGGTGATGTCATTGAACTAAAAGGAAAGAGACGTACAGTTGCAAAATGTTTACCTTTGTATCCTTCAGATGAAGGCAAAGGAATTATCCGAATTGACGGATTAGGAAGAAACAATTCAGGAATTGCAATTGGAGATACAATTACTGTAAAAAAGATTAAAGCTGTCCCAGCAGAAAAAGTGGTAGTTGCACCATTAGAGGCAATACCACCAATTGATGAGAGATATTTAGCAGATGCATTAGAAAGTGTACCTTTGATTAAAGGAGATAATGTCATGGTTCCATACTTTGGAGGAAGATTAACCTTCCAAGTAATCGGAGTCACACCAGCAGCAGATGCAGTTCTAGTTACACAAAAAACAACATTCCACATTGCAGAAAAAGGTGAAACACTAAGAGGCGTACCTCAAGTTACATACGAAGACATTGGTGGAATTAGAGATGAGATAAAGAAAGTTCGTGAGATGATTGAATTACCACTAAGACATCCAGAGATATTTGAAAAATTAGGAATTGAAGCTCCAAAAGGTGTTTTGCTTTATGGTCCTCCTGGAACTGGAAAGACATTATTGGCAAAAGCAGTAGCAAACGAAAGTAATGCACACTTCATCAGTATTTCTGGACCAGAAATTATGAGCAAATTTTATGGAGAGAGTGAAGCTCGTCTAAGAGAAATTTTCAAAGAAGCAAGAGAAAAAGCACCATCAATAATTTTTGTAGATGAGATTGATTCCATTGCACCAAAGAGAGAAGAAGTTACCGGAGAAGTAGAAAGAAGAGTTGTATCTCAAATGTTGTCATTAATGGACGGATTGGAAGCAAGAGGAAAAGTAATTGTAATTTCTGCAACTAATAGGCCAAATGCAATTGATCCGGCATTGAGAAGACCAGGAAGATTTGATAGAGAAATCGAAATCAAAGTTCCAGATAAAAAAGGCAGACAAGAGATTTTACAAATTCACACACGTAACATGCCATTAGCAGGTGAAGACCAAGAATTGCCAGTAAAAATTGAAAAAGTTGCATCAATTAGTCACGGTTACGTCGGTGCAGATTTAGAATATTTGTGTAAGGAAGCAGCAATGAAATGTCTCAGAAGGTTACTTCCAGAATTGAATTTAGAAGAGGAGAAAATTCCACCAGAGACATTAGATAAACTAGTTGTAAACTCTGAAGATTTCAAAAAGGCTCTAGTTGAAGTAACACCTTCAGGAATGAGAGAAGTATTCATTGAGAATCCAGATGTATCATGGGACAAAGTAGGCGGACTTGCTGAAGTTAAAAAAGAATTAATGGAAGCAGTCGAATGGCCAATGAAATTCCCAGGCTTGTATGACAACCTAGGTCATAAAATGCCAAGAGGTATTTTGTTACACGGACCAAGTGGAACTGGAAAAACACTCATGGCAAAAGCAGTAGCAACACAAAGTGAGGCTAATTTTGTTTCAGTTAGAGGACCAGAACTTCTATCAAAATGGGTCGGAGAATCTGAAAGAGGAATTAGAGAGATATTCAAAAGAGCAAGACAATCAGCTCCTTGTGTAATCTTCTTTGATGAAATTGATTCAATTGCACCAATTAGAGGAGCAGGCGGAGAGACTGCAGTTACAGAAAGAGTTGTCAGTCAATTACTTACAGAATTAGATGGCATGGAGAATATGCACGGTGTCGTAGTCCTTGCTGCAACCAATAGAGCAGACATGATTGATCCAGCACTATTAAGACCTGGAAGATTTGATAAAATTATTCAGATACCATTACCAGATAAAGAAAGTAGAAAATCAGTAATCGAGATTCATGCAAAAGACATACCACTTGCAGATGGTGCAGACAAGGTTGACTTTGATAAGATTGCTGATTTGACAGATGGATTAAGCAGTGCAGATGTTGCATCAATAGCAAATACAGCCGTTTCACTAGTTGTTCATGAACACTTGGATAATGCAGTTCCAAGTGACGACCTCAGTGATGAGGAAAAGAAGAAAATAGTCGACGAGATTGAAAAGAAAGCAGCTGACGCCAGAGTGACAATGAAGCACTTTGAAGAAGCAGTCAGAAAAGTAAGAGAACAGAAAGATCTCAAGATGAACGAAAAACTAGTTGCATCCTACTACAGGTAGTTTTAATAAAATACATACCAACTAATTTTCATAAATGTCAGAACTAAAAGGATACAAAGGCAAAATTCGTGATTTCTTAATTTCTAATAAAGTGCATGTAGGAGATTTAGTAAAAATTACATCCGAATTAACGTATTCTGGAATTTTAATGCCTAGATATGAAAGTGGAGATGAAGGGCATATCGTTCTAAAATTAAAAAGTGGATACAACATAGGAATAGAATTTGAAAAGATTGAGAAAATAGAGAAAGTAGGAGAAGGAAAACCAAACATTGAGAGTTCAGAAACAGTTGAAAAAGATGAGAGTTTGCCAAAAATTTTACTGTTATCAACTGGAGGAACAATTGCAAGCAAAGTAGATTATAGAACAGGTGCAGTTACTCCAGCACTATCAGCATCAGAACTATACGAAGCAGTTCCAGAGATTGCAAAAATTGCTAATGTTGATGCAGAAGTATTATTTTCAGAATATTCAGAGAACTTACAACCAGAGCATTGGTTAGAAATTGCAAAAAAGCTTGATAGTGTTGCAGAATCAGATTATGCAGGAATAATCATTGCACATGGAACAGATACAATGCATTATAGTTCAGCGTTTTTGTCATTTGCATTATCTGGATTTAAAAAACCAATTACATTAGTTGGTTCACAAAGATCATCAGACAGACCATCATCAGATGCTGCATTGAATTTGATTGCTGCAACAAAATTTTTGGTTAATACAAAATCAACAGGGGTTTTTGTTGTTATGCATCAAAATGAAAGTGATGATGCCATAGCATGTCATTTGGGTACACGTGTACGAAAAAATCACACAAGTAAAAGAAGTGCATTTCAAACTGTAGGTTCAGAACCAGCATTTGTTGTATACGAAGATAAAATTTTAAAAAATATAGAAAAAGAATTTTTCAGTAAAAAAGACTACAATCCAAGAATTAGTTTAGATACAAAAGTTGCACTAGTAAAATACCATCCAGGATTTAATCCAGAAATAATTGAATCATTAATCAAATTACAGTATAAAGCAATAATTTTTGAAGGAACAGGATTAGGACATGTGGGAAAAACTATGTATGATTCAATCAAAAGCGCAAAAGAAAATGGAATATTTCTCGGCATGACATCTCAGTGTATTGATGGAAGAGTTAGTATGACCGTTTATGAAAGTGGTAGAGATTTGTTGGATATGGGAATCATTCCTTTAGAAAACATGATTCCAGAAGTTGCACTAGTCAAAGCAATGTGGGCAGTAGGAAACTGTAACACTAATGATGAGATAAAAGACATGATGTTGGAAAACTATTCATCAGAATTTTGAGATAAAATGCCCGAAGTTGATATGAAAAATATTGGATTGAAAGTTGGACTAGAGATTCACCAACAATTAGATACAAAAAAGAAGTTATTTTGTGATTGTACACCAATAGAAGAAGAAGAGTTTTCTAGAAAATTTTCTAGAAAATTGAGAGCTGCAAAAAGTGAATTAGGAAAGATTGATCCTGCAGCACTTTTTGAAAGTACTAAATCAAAAACAATAGTTTACTATGCAAATCCAAAAAGTAGTTGTTTAGTTGAAGAAGACGAAGAACCACCACATGCACTAGACATAGATGCAAAAAAAATTGCACTTTTAATTAGTTCTGCATTAGAATCAAAGATTTTTTCAGAGATTCATGTAATGAGAAAAACAGTCATTGATGGTTCAAACACAACTGGATTTCAAAGAACAATGCTTGTTTCACAAGGAGGATACATCGAGGTTGATGATAAAAAAGTTGGAGTTCAATCAATTTGTCTTGAAGAAGATGCAGGAAAATTAGTAAAGGATGAAGGCAATCATAGATTCTTTAGTTTAGACAGATTGGGAGTTCCTTTAGTTGAAATTGCTTTAGATCCTGTAGAAGGAGATCCAAAATTTGTAAAAGACATTGCATTAACTTTAGGCAGATTACTACGAGTTACAAAAAAAGTAATGCGTGGAATTGGAACAATTAGACAGGATGTGAATATCTCGGTCGAAGGAGGAGGAGTTATTGAAGTTAAAGGAGTTCAACAACTAGATCAATTAGAAAAAATTATTGAATTTGAGGCAAAAAGACAGCATGGATTGAAATTAATTTCTGAGAAAATTAATCAAATTGGATTTTCAGAAATTAGTAGAAAAGAAGATGTTTTTGATATTACAGACATAATGCAAGAATGTAATTCAAAAATTATTAAAAAATCAATAGAGAAACAAGATAAAATTTTTGGAATAAAAATTAAAAAATTAAAAGGAATTTTTGGTTTTGAGCCATATTCAGACATCAGATTAGGAAAAGAAATAGGTCAATTAGTGAGATTTTTTGGTATTGGCGGCGTTTTTCACTCTGATGAATTACCAAATTATGGAATTGAAGATGCAGATATCAAACGAGTTACTGAGAGATTAGATATTCAAAATGATGATGCATTTTTGATAATTGCAGGAGAAAAGATATCAGTTGGTTTTGCAATTGACTCAATAATTAATAGAATAAAAATTGCAAAGGATGGACCACCTGCAGAAACCAGAGCTGCTACACAAAATGGGGATACTGTGTTTCTCAGACCTAGACCAGGTGCATCAAGAATGTATCCAGAAACAGACATTCCTACAGTCAAAGTTTCTGATAAAGAATTGTCTGAGGCAGCATCTAATATACCAAAATCATGGGAAGCATCAATTAAAGAATTAGAAAACAAATATCAAATAAACAATCAATTAGCCGAGCAAATTTTTGATTCAGAATATTTTGAAGTTTTTGAACAAATATGTTCAAAGAAAGAGAATTCACCAAATTTTGTGGTATCCATATTATGTTCAACTATAACTAATTTGGAAAGAAGTGGTTTAGATTCAGGCTTACTAAATGATGAACAAATAATGAAAACATTTGAATTGTTAGGAGAAGGAAAGATAAACAAAGAATCAATTCAGATAATTTTTGAACAAATAATGTCTAAAAAAGCAGACAGTGTTTTACAAGCATTAGACAAAGCATCTATTACTCAATTAACTGATGAAGAACTAGATAAAATTCTAGATGATATCATACAAAAGAACATGAATAAAATAAAAGAAGAACAATCACGTGCATTAAGTGGTTTGATGGGAATTGCGATGAAAGAAGTTAGAGGTAAAGCATCAGGTAAGATTATCAACGAAAAACTGAAAGAAAAGATTCAGAATTTTCTAAATTAAAAATACCAGTAGATGAATAAAAGAGAATAAGTTAAGGGGATTAACTTTTTGTCTTTCTACTACCAGTACCTCTACCAGTTGAGCGTGTTCTGCCTTTAGTAGATACTCGTTTTGTTGTTGGGGTTGATGATAATTTTCGTTTTCCGGTACCACGACCAGTTCCAACACTACGATTACCAGCTGCTTTCTTTTTGGCTTCCTGATATTCTTTATAAGAATCTCCAGAGAATGTTGATTTCTTACTAGTGTCAGTCTTTCTACGAGTTGTACCTCTACCACCAACACGGGTTACTTTTGCCATGGGAAATAGGCAAACTACAGTGTTTTAAAGTTGTTCATAGAAACAATGAAAAAAGCTATGCGGAAAGTGGGATTTGAACCCACGAACTCCTAAGAGATAAGGATCTGAACCTTACGCCGTTGACCAGGCTGGGCGATTCCCGCATCAAGATTTGCGAGGTATAGAATAAGTTCGTTATTCACAAAATATTGAAATGAGAGGGAAAATTATTCAAATTCATGCCATATTGGGAGATCATTTTAGATGACGATAAAGAGATTCTAGGTAGATATAATCAGGAATATTTTACAGAACAAAAAATTGGAGAAATTATTAAAAAACTATACGAACAGCAGATAAAACAAGGACACGACCTATCAATTAGGTTATCAAAAAACGATTAATCTGAATTCTGAAATTCATCTAACAACGATTTTTGTTGTTTTGATAATTTTTTTGGAATTTCTACTACAACGTGGACAAAAAGATCTCCACGTCTATTGGAATTTGGGCTTGGTAATCCTTGAGATTTAATTTTTAGAATAGAATTTGGCTGGGTGCCGGATTCTATTTTTAATTTTTCTGTGTTTTCTAAGGTTTTGACATTAATTTCTGTTCCTAGTGTTGCATCTACCATTGAAATTCTTGCATCACAATATAGATCAGTTCCATCACGTCTATACAATTTATGAGGTTCAACTCTTACACGAACATGAAGATCACCTGGATCACCATCAGGGATTGATTCTCCTTCTCCTCGCATAGCAAGATAATCACCATTATCAATTCCAGGTGGAAGATTGAATGAAACATGTTTTGTTCCTTTTACTTTGCCTCTTTGACATTTTTTGCATGGATCATCAAAGAGTTCTCCACTTCCTTGACATTTTCCACATGGTTGAGCAGATTCCAATATCATTCCCCCCATATTTCTTCTAACTCTAACCTGACCATAACCACCACAGTCTTTACAAGTTGATTTTGAACTTCCAGGCTTACATCCAGTACCATCACAGTCAGGACAATCTACAAATTTTTTGAGATCAAGTTCAATTTGTTTCCCATGTAAAACATCTTCCAAAGTGATATAGCATTCATGTAAAAGATCATTTCCACGTGGACGACCAAATCCACCGCCTCCACCAAATAGATTTTCAAAAACAGAACCAAATCCACCGCCTCCACGTCTTCCCTGACCACCAAACAAATCATTGAAGATGTCATTGAAATTACCGCCTGCACCTCTAAAGATATCTTCAGTAGAGTATCTTCCATCTACACCTTCATGTCCATGTTTGTCATACAAATCACGTTTTCCCGAATCTGAGAGAACAGCATATGCTTCAGAAATTTCCTTGAAATGTTCTTGTGCATCAGCAGATTTGTTTCTATCAGGATGAAATTTTAGAGCTAATTTCCTATATTGTGATTTAATTTCATCAGGAGATGATGATTTGTCAACTCCTAACACTTCATAATAATCGCGTTTTGCACTCATGATTAATTCGTAAATTGATGATTAATTAACTAATTTGAAGTATTTTCTGATT
>CACDFH010000006.1 GCA_902552015.1 uncultured marine group I thaumarchaeote
TGCATTGTCTTCGAATTGAACTCGAACTCCGTTTGGTCTATGCACTGCATATTTTTGTCTAATTATAACTGCGCCGTGAATTTGTTTTCTTAATTCTGCTGGTCCTTTCTTAACTACAACATTACAAAAGTCTCCTACGGAAGCTGCAGGAAGTCTTGATGTTCTTGTTTTGTGTTGATGTACATTAACAATTTCAATAATTTTTGCACCTGAATTATCTGCACAAGTAATTCTTGCACCTACTGGTATTGATCTTGTTATGTATGGTTTGAAGTCTTCTACTCCTTTACCGCCTTTACTACGTGCTCCGCCCATTATTCTTTAACCTCCACTACAACAAAAGATACGGATTTTGCTATTGGTCTGCATTCTGCAGCAACAACTGTATCGCCCTCATTAACTTGTAAGTTTGATGGTACGTGCGCATGAATTCTGCTGGTACTTCTTCCATATCTCTTGAATTTACTAAAGTAAACTGGTGCCTCTTTTTGAAGTACAACTGTATCTTTTCCTCTTGATTTTACAACTTTACCTTCAAATAATTTTCCACGTACTGGAAGTGTTCCGTTAAATGGATTTTTCTTATCTCCTTCTTTTGGTTCCTCTTTAGGTGCTTTTACTTTGATTCCAATATTTCGGGTCATGATAACATCTCCAATCTTTCATGTGGTCTTTTACTTAATTTGGAAGAATCTGTTTCAATTATTCCTTCATTATTGCTTAATTGGCATATGTTTTTTGGAATACTTTTCTTTCCATTTTCAGTTTTAATTATGAACATATTTTTTGTTTCCATGGTTATTTTACCTTTAATTCCTACAATTTCTTTATTCTTTGAATCTGAAATTGTTACTTGTTGTCCAATTAAATCAAATTCTGATTTTGTAACTAGATTCAATTTTTCTTTACCTCGTTTAATCTTGTCAACAGTCTTGCAATCTCTTTTTTGACCTTTCTAATTTTACCAGTTTCTTTTCTGAGTGTGCCTTTTGCATTTTCTGTTTGTAACTTTGATAATTCTGTTTTCATTTGTTCTACTCTATCTCTCAAATCTTTTTCATTTAATTCTCTGATTGATTTCATCTTTAACATGGCCATTATTTCATCTTCTCCTCTTCATCTTCTAGTGTGTCCGGCATTTCTTTCATCTTTTCTTCTTCAATTTTAATTATCTCTGATTCTGATTGTGCTTTAGCGAGTGCTTCGTCTGCTTCTTTCTTAATTCTAGTCTCTTCATCTTTTTGTGCCTGTGTTTTGCCCTTCATCTCGAATTCAGGAATTAATCTTTCTTTTCTGGCAATTCTTATTCTTACGCCAATCAATCCCATAGGTGTTTCCACATGTGCGATATCTTCAGATACTATTACATCTGCATGATGTCCTGCTCTTGGTAAAATTCCTTGAGAATGTTTTTCAAATGCAGATCTATCACCTCTTAATTTTCCTGAAATTGTAATCTCGGTTCCCATTGCACCTCCTTCCATAATTTGTTGAATTGTCCACATTGTTGCACGTCTAAATGCTGTACCTCTTTCAAGATGTGATGCCATTCTATTACACATTACTTCTGGGGATAGTTCTGGTTTTGTAATTTCTTCAACAGCTATTTGTGGATTCTTTAATCCATATTCTGTTTCTAATTTTTCTGTTAATTCTTTAATTCCTGTTCCTTTTCTACCAATTACAATTCCTGGTCTTGTTACGTGTAAGACCACTCTTGTTCCTGTTGGTGTTTTTGAAACTTCAACGTTTGAAAATCCTGCATCTTTGATTTTTGCTCTTAAGTAATCTCTCAACTGCATCATGTTATAGTTGTCTTTGATAACATTCTTCACTGTAGTCATTTCTAAAACTCCTGTGCCACCAATTCCACATGTGTTAAGATATCATTCTTATCTGTTGCACGACCTTGTGCTCTAGGAATGAATCTCTTGATTGCAACACCTTTGTGTGATGTTGCATTGATTATCTTTAATCTATCCATATCCATTCCTTTGTATTCTGCATTTGATTCTAAATTATCTAACAGTTTCAAAAATTCACCAGCTGTTTTTTCTGGATATCTTCCAGACATCATTCCAGGATCACTTCTGTGACCTACTTGATTCTTAAATCTTGCAAATGGTATGGCTCTCTCTTTTGCAATTACACTTAACATGTAATCTCTAGCTTTTTCAAGTGTTAGTCCTTTGATTGCTTTTGCTGTTTCCCTTGCATGTTTATGTGAAATCTTTTTTTCACGAATTGAAGCTCTAACATGCTTTGTTGCATCAAAACCTTGAAACGCGTAACTGTATCTTGCCATTTTAATCACTTTAGTGGTACATACAAACTAGATCTTGATGCTCCAACTCCTGGGGCTCCATGATTCACTCTCTTGTTTGTAATTGCGTATTCTCCTATGTAATGTCCAACCATCTCTGCGCCAATTCCTATCGGTTTGAATTCTTTCCCGTCAAAGACGTTGATTGTCAGTCCTATCATGTAAGGTAAAATTATTAGATCTCTTTGATGTGTTTTAATTGGATTTTTATTTTTTCCTTCTTTCATTTCTTTAATTTCGGCTATCAATTTTTTCTTGTTATCTGAAAGTCCTCTTTTCAATGATCTTCTTTGTCTTGCATTTAGCAATACAAACAACTCGTCGTTAGGAAGTTTTTGTAATTCCTCTGTTGTTTTTCCTTTAAAGCTATTTACTACTTTGACCATTTCTACATATCTCCTTGCAAAATTCTGTTTTTATGAGTCATTTATACCAATCACATCATACCTATCTTGTTTGCCAAGTCTCTTGCTTTATCTACAGATGTTAATTTAACAAATGCCTTTTTTCCATAAATGGTTCTTGCGGTATCAATTTTGAGTACGCCTTCATTATACAGTGTTTGTACAGCTTCTGCAATCTGAGGTTTCGTTGCCTCTTTTTCTACTAGGAAGCAGATTTTTGATTCATTTTCGACTAGTGCATACGTCTTTTCTGTAATGTATGGTCTTAAGATAATTTTTGTTGCTGTTTCTACATTCATTTCAAGGTCACCATTAATTCTAGATGTCGTGATTTAATTTCAGCAATTTCTTCTATTGCTTTCTTTGAAAATACTGTCAATCTGATCAAAGTTCCTCCTGGAGCTAAATTAAGAACGCTTAGGTTCTTTGCCTCACATACGTCAATGCCAGGAATTGATGCGGCTGCTTTTGAAATATTTTCAGATTTTGATACTACAAATAATGCACTTTTTCCTACTTTGGAAACTCTTCCTCTTAATGCAACTTTTCCAGTTCTTCTTTTTCTATTTTTTAATCTGTCTGTATCTTGGGTAATTTTCAAATCGTCTATGACTTTGATTAATTCTGAAGTTTTTGAGACTTTTTCAATATCGTCTGAAATGATTAATGGGAGTGAATCTATTCCGTCTACTTTGTGACCTCTGCCCTCAACTAGTTCTTTTGAAGTTGTTGCAGCTAATGCAGAACATAATGCAAGTTTATTCTCTTTTTTATTCAATTTTTTATAGATTACTTTGTTAGCTTTTGGTGGATGTGCTTGTCTACCTCCTCTGGTTGATGCAACTTCTCCAGCTTGTCCTGCACGACCTCCTCCTCCTCCTTTGATCTTGGCAATTCTTGCAACGCCTCTACCAGTTGGTGGATCATTTGAGTCTGCAACTACTTCCATACCTGCTGTTGGTTTTGTAGAATGTTTTTGGAATCCATGTGATTCTAAGTTAATGTATGCTTTGTGAATAATAGTGCGGTTTACTTCTGTTTCAAAAACATTTGGTAAATCAACGTCGCCATCTTTTTTACCGTTTATGTTTAGAACATCTCTTTTCATTAGATTACAACCTCCAGTACGTTTGGTTTGACTATTTTCTTTGGTTCGTTTCTAATTTGTTTTCTAAGTTTGATTAGTCTTCTATATGTTCCTGGAACTGAGCCTTTCACGATTATGAAATCTCCGGTAACATTTCCAAAATGTTTGAATCCTCCATCCGGATTAATCTTGTATTCCTCTTTCTCAGTATTACTCATTATCATAATTCGTTTATCATATTCTACTCTTTGATGGAAACCTGTCTGTCCTGCTCTTGGAACTGTATACATGACACTTTGTGGTGAGATTGGACCTAGTGAACCAATTTCTCTAACTGTTTTTCTTGATTTGTGTTGTTTTCTTTTTGCACCCCATCTGTAAATTACACCTTGCCATCCTTTTCCTTTTGTAATTGCTGCTGTATCTACATAAGTTCCACTTTCAAACACTTCATCTACTTTGACTGTTTTTCCTAAGAGTTCTTTGGTAAATGTAAATTGTTTTGGTATGTCTCCTCCTTCAACTTTAACTTCAAAGATGTAAGGTTTTTTCATTTCTAGATTAACATCCACTGGTGTTGTTGTTACTATTGCAAAAATCTCCTTAATTTTTTTGAGATGTTTTTCTGCTTCGTCGAGTGGTGTTCCTTCTGTTTTAATTTTTAAATTATTTTGTACATTTTTTGGTAAATCTTTTGCAAATGAATCAAACTCTGCATTTCTTGTATGATTTGCATCTACGGAATATCCTCTAATTCCTACTATGGTGATTGGAGGTGTTGCAATCACTGTTCCAAGTGTAACGAGTTGTTTTCCATGGCTTGGTGTATGTTCTCTATCGTCTATGCTAACTAGTTGAACACAACCTGCTTTGTATCCGGCATGTGCAAGTAATCTTGGCTCATCACCTTCTACTTTTGGCCATGCACGAACTCGTGCTTCCATACTCTTTGCGCGTATTCTAGGCGAGTATGCTAAACTTCCTCTTCTTGGTTGACTACGTTTTCTATGTCCCATGGATAAATGAAAAAAGTCGTTAACCCCATTATATACTGTGAGAATCCCAATTTTCTTTCTTAATTGTTGTAATTTTTTCTATGGGGAATATAATTCAGATATCATTGAAAAAATTGTAGCTGCTCCTATTCCAACTCCTGCAATTCCCACTAATACTGCCAATATCAAAAATTTTCTCTGATTATTCATATCAAATTTATAATTTTTTTATCATTTATTTGTTAAATGTATGGGCATTGATAATTGATAAACAGCCTAAAATTGCTTCTTCAAGACGAACTGTTTCTGTTCCTTGATGTGGAAAAAAATTCCATGCTTTAAAATTCTGAATATTGCTGATCTTCTTATCTAACATCTCATGGATTCCCTTGTCAGTTGTACCAAATACTACCAAAATCTCTTCTTTAGATGAAAGAATTTTTTGCATATCTTCGTTCTTGATTTTCTTTGATTTTCTGCTTGTAAGTATTTTTGGTCCTTTCCACTCGGTTAGTAATGAAAATAAATTTCCTCCGTGTTTTACGTTGTAACTCCAAAAATTTGGTAATTGATCTTTTTCTATATCGTGTACTGTAAAATTTGGAAATGTATCTTTGATTTTTATGATTGCTCTCTTATCAATTTGTTTTTTTCCATGATATGGAATTGAATGATCAATACCTATGTCGATAAATTTTTTTCCATCTTTTGGAAAAATAACTCCTTCTCTAATGTCTCCTTTTTTTACTTGTTTTGCATCTGATGTAACAGTTTGATTTGGCATTTTAACTGGTGACAATGCTCCTACAAACTGCAGTAATCCTGATTTTGGATACAAACGCTTTCTAAAATTTTGTGGAGTTTCAAGGAATCTTAGAATTGTTGATAGTAATTTTGAATCATTTTCAAATTCTTTTCCATCTTTGTAAATTATTATATTCTTTACTTGAAATATCCCTGCTGCACGAGCAATTTGAAAAATTTTACGTGTTTTATTTTCATGTTTCTTTTCATCTTTTAATGATGAATCGGGTATTGCAATTGATAATTTCATTTTAAATCTTGTATGTGTGATGTAAATTGTTTATTTTCCATCAGCTGGATATTTTGACTTTGCACTTGCGGCAAATTTTGTTAATTCTTCATCACCGATGAATTCAAAAGTTCCTTGTTCTCCAGATATTTTTGACATTTTGATATGTTCAATTCCGTCTTTTGTTTCACTTGAAATATAGATTGCTGCAATTGCTAATGATGCTGCATCATCTAATGACATGTCTTCTTTGTAGTTCTTTTCTAAGAATTCATTTACTACGTCAGAATTTGCACCGATTGATATTGCATTGAATGAAATGTATGAACCACTTGGGTCTGTCATATACAAATTAGTTCCTGCCGGATCAATTCCTCCTATGATCAATGAAACTCCTATTGGTCTTGCACCTCCGTATTGTGTATATTGTTGACATTGATCAGCTAGATGTTTTGCTACTGTTTCAACTTCAACTGGTTCGTCATATACTAGTTTGTTACTTTGAGAAAATGTTCTTGCTGTATCAATCTGTGAACGTGCATCTGGAATGTATCCTGCAGCTGCTGCTCCTATATGATAATCGATTTGAAATATTTTCTGAGGTGTGGTGATAATTTGTAATTTTCTTGATTTTTCTTCTACTGCGATAATTACGCCATTCTTTGTTCTAACTCCTACTGCAAGTGCTCCTCTTTTGACTGTCTCGATTGCATATTCTACTTGGTATAATCTTCCATCTGGTGAAAATACTGTGATGGCACGGTCATAACCTTGCTGTGATGGCATCATGATAATCAATATCCTTGCCAAGGTTAATTTAACAATTGCGAAAATTGGTCATATGGGATACAAAGAAAAAATTGTCGTAATTCCTATTGCTCTTGTGGCAGTTGGGATCTTTGGATCTGCTATATACATGACTGCTTGTAAGCATTCATTTTTTAGCTTTCTTGGATGTTGAAAAAAATACTATCTTGTTTAATCAAATTTAGCAAATTTATGATATTCTAGTAATAATCTGTTAATTTATGGTAAGAGAGATCTCAGTTAATACAAAAGACGAATTATCTGAAGATCAAATAGATAAAATCAAATCTTATTTTTCTGATATGCCTATATCTGAAATATTAATTGGATTAAAATTTGCGAAAAATCGATGGGATGCAAAAGATGCTGGAACTCTGAAAGTTGGTAGAAAAAGTATAATCAATAATGAAGTTCATTCCATTACTGCTGAACAAGCTACCTGGAGATTAAATAATTGGAAATTAATGATTAAGAATTATAGAAAACGGGGTTACAGTTATCCGACTATATCTAGAATTAAAAAATTACTTCAAGAAATTAAGAAAAAAGACTAGATTGCTTCTCTTTCTCTTAGAATGTCTTCAACACTGTTTCCACTAACTGGTGGTTCTGGCATACTTTGTCTAGTTTGACCTTCAACCATTGCCTGTGCTTCATCTAATATCGACTGTGCTTCTTTGTTAGATGTTGTGAATTCTCCCATTGTTCCTTCGTTTGTAATTGTTGTACCTGTTGCAATGTCTCCTAGCATACTTGATAGATCCTGCATTGATTCTGCAACTTCTGGCATCATTCCTCCTAATGATGTACTTAGTCCTTTGATTAATGACATACATGGACTTAATGTTACCACTACATCTCCTAATTCTGACACTGTGTTTAATCTAATCTGAACTTGCTCCATTGATAATTTTGCATTACTTACTGTTTTGTTATTTTTTCTAATCTCTGCTAATTCTGTTGCATACATTTTTGCATAAGCTTGGTTGTTTGTTTTTGTTGCTTCTACAATTTTATCCATAAACATTGAATCTTTTTGTTTTAATTTTTGCTCTGTTTCTCCTAATTTTACAATCTGTTGTTGTAGTCTCTTTTGTGCTAAATCTAATCTATTTTTCAGAGGTGCATCTGGTTTTACTGTGCCCATGAATTTTTGGGATAATGTTTCCTTATTCTTCAAAACATTCCATTTCTCTGAGAATGATACCATGTATGAAACTGAAAAATTTGGCATTTTATAGAACGACTAAAAAAAATTAATCTAAATGGATCAATTTTTCTTAAGTAATCTAAGATTTTACTAATAACTTCAGCCAAAAGTAAATGTGAAAATCTCAAAACCAGGGCTTTCAACTTCAATAATTATCTCATGAGGACCTTCTTCTTGCGAGTCTATCAAATTATACAATCTCGGCTCTGAAATCTTAACTGTTCCATCAGATGATACGTCTTTTCCTCTAACCTCTTTTGGTATCTGTTTTCCATCAAATTCTATATGCAACATGGCATTTTCAGATGCAACTATGTTCACTTGTTTTGCATTAAAATTCAAAACAATTTTTCCTGAATCTGAAATCAATTTCATTCCATCCTTATTATTTTTCCACATACCTTCCATGTAGAAATAATGCTGTCTCATTTTTTCAGGTAATTGATATGTGACTATTTGGTTTTTTGAGAATCCTTCTTCATTACCTAATTGATTTCTACCTTCTGCAAAATAAAATCCAAAATATAGTTCGGGTGTTCTAAATGTTGCATGTTTGAATTCATCGAGATTAACTAATTCTTTTTTTTCTAATGTATTTCCAAGAGCAACTGATCTTTCTTCTAACAGTGCCTGAATTACTTTCTCTGTTTCTGCATATGCCCCTTCTCCAATATGATCAAATCTTATGTAGCCTTCATGATCTGCAATATACTTTCTTGGCCAATATCTATTTTGAAATTCATTCCAAGTTTCTTTATCATTATCTTGTATTACTGGATATTTTATTCCAAATTTTTTAGTTGCAAAAACAACATTGTCGAATTCTTTTTCAAATTCAAATTCAGGTGTATGTATTCCTATGATTACTAATCCCTCATCTGAATATTTTTCATCCCATGCTGTAAGATACGGTAACGTTCGGATACAATTGATGCAACTATATGTCCAAAAATCATATAGAACTACTTTGTCATCAATGTCTTGTTCTATTTCTTCTAAAGATGTGTTAATGTATCCTGAAATTCCTTTTAATTCTGGAGATGTTCTCAAGAATGTTTTATCAACTGCTGTGATATCATTAGTTGTATTTCTTTTTAGATCCACTTCATCATAAAAATATGAAATAGAAATTATGCCCACTGCAATTATTGCAAAAAATATTGATGCGTATTTGTATTCTTTTTTCATTTTAACTCAATAACAGTAATTCATTTAGAAGTGGAAAGTTTGCAATTAAAACCAATTGATTGAAAAATACTAGTATGCCTAATGCAATTATTACTATTCCAAACAAAACTGTATAGTATTTCAAATGTTTTCCAATCTTTGAAATTATCCTACTGGATTTTGAAATTAAAGCTCCCATTATTACAAATGGAATTCCCATGCCTATAGAATATGCAAGAAGTAAATTGAATGCGATTCCTGGAGATGTTGCTGCAAGAGTAATTATTGTGCCTAAAATTGGTCCGACGCATGGTGTCCATCCTGCTGCAAATGCCATTCCAAACAAAAATGATACTGGAAATCTTGCGCCTGCACTTTTTGGAAATATTTTTTTTTCAATATTGAGTATACGAATTTTATGGCTTAGGATCATGTATGCCCCAAATCCTATGATGATTATGCCTCCTATTTGATTAAATTCAGATACAATTTGATTTGCGTTTTCATAGAAAATTGAATTTATTGCTACGCCTAACGCAGAAAAAACTACTGAAAAACCAAGTACAAAAAATATTGAATTCAAAAATACATTTGATTTGTTAATAGAAATGACATTGTTCTTTGTTTTAACCTCTGATAGTGTTGTTCCTGAAATATATGCCAAAAATGCTGGAACCATTGGTAAAATACATGGTGCAAAAAAGGAACCGATTCCTGCTAAAAATGCAATTGCTATTGAAATTTCAGCCACACCACTTCTCTGATTTCATTTTATAAAATCATTAACACAAATGAGTTTTTATCCTAGGAATCGTAGTTTTTCATATGAACTCAAGATTTTATCTTGTTATTGGTCTATTGGGTGCTATTGTAGTAGGTGCATTTATTGTTGGTTCTCCGGCAATAGGTGGATTTGATATGATGCGCTAATCATTTTAGGTTAAACTTTCTTTTAGCTTTTTCTAAAATTTGTATAGAATATTCTATCTCTTTATCAGATAACCATCCGCTTATTGAAATCCTAATGCGTGCTTGATTTTTTTTCACTGTTGGATATCTAATTGCTTGCGCAAAAATTCCATTTGTTTTTAAAAATTTTGAAAACTCCATTGCTTTTTTTTCATTTCCAATTATTATTGGAATTATTTGACTCGTGGATGTGGTTTGAAGTTTAATCTCATCCAATCTTTTATGAAATAGATTAATTTTTTTCCATAATTTTTTTCTGTACAATTCTCTGTTTGAATTAAATCTATTAAGTGAATATTGATTTATTGATCCTGGCAATGCGGATGTGTAAATGAATGTCTTTGATGTATTTATGCATAAATCAATTAACTTTTTTTTCCCACAAACATAACCTCCAAAACTTCCCAGGCCTTTACTAAGACTACTTACATATAGATCAATTTTGTTTTCAACATCAAAAAAATTCGCGGTTCCTTTTCCATCTTTTCCTAGTACAAAATCTCCATGTGCGTCATCTAGTATTGTAATCATTCCATGTTTTTCAGATATCTGACAAATTTCATTTAATTTTGACCAATCTCCATCCATACTGAATATTCCTTCGGTAATCAGAAGTTTTTTCCCTTTAGTTTTTTGAACTTTTTTCTCTAAATCACTCATATCGTTATGTTTGAAAATTTTAATTTTTGAACCAGATAATTTACACGCTTCAACAATACTTGCGTGATTTAATTCATCACTAAATATTGTATCTTGTTTTGTTGCAATCGAAGAAATTAATCCAAGATTTGCCATATATCCTGTAGGAAAAATTATTGATTTTTCTTGTGATTTATGTTTCGCAAGTTTTTTTTCTAATTTTGAAAAGCTTGTATCATTACCTGAAACTAATCTTGAACTTGATTGAAATTGAATGTGTTTCAGCTTGCCTGGTTTCATTCCTAAATAATCATTTGATGAAAAATTCAAGAGTTTTTTTCCATCTAGTTTTATGAATTGTTTCTCTACATTACTGTCCTGAAGATTTCGCAATAAATTATTTTTTTTAATTCCACTTAATTTTTTTTCAAGTGTGCCAAATTTAGGCTTCAAGATCAATCTCTTTTATCATCTTAACATCTTTCTGCATGGAATTTCCATCCAAAGTTAAATATCCTGAGCTGATAATTCCATTTGCACCGCTGAGAAGTAATTCTTTTCCGTCATCATCTAAATTTACTTCTCTCCCTCCGGATATCTTTATGATGCTCTTTGGAAGTAAAAATCTCAAAACTGCAAACACTCGTAGTATTTCTTCTAAACTTAATGGAGTTTGTAATTCTAAAGGAGTTCCTGGAAATGCAACCAAAAGATTTACTGTTACTTCTTCAGGATTGAGCTTAGATATGGCCTGTACTAGTTCTTCCCTTTGACTTCTTGTCTCTCCCATTCCTATTATTCCTCCTGTACAAAGCTCTAATCCTGCTTTTCTTGCGGTATGTAATGTGTCGATTCTGTCTTGATATGTATGAGTTGTACAAATTTCTGGAAATTTAGATTCAGAAGTTTCTAAATTATGATTATATCTTATCACGCCTAATTCTTTTAATTTTGTTGCCTGTTGAATTGTAAGAAATCCCAAACTACATTCAATTGAAATTCCAACTTTCTCATTCACTTCCTCGATTATGTGACAGACTTTTTCAAAATCTTTATCCGATGGTTCTCTCCATGCTGCAACTAAACAATATGAGTGTGCACCGGCTTTCTTTGCATCGGTTGCCTGCCGAACTACTTCTTCTGCAGACATTAATTGGTATTTGTCAATTCCTGTATCAAAAAATGCTGATTGACTACAGAATGTACAATCTTCACTGCAATAATTTTTTTTAATATTTGCTAATTGTTCAACATCTATTTTGGAGCCTTGAAATGTTCTTGTAATCTCATTTGCTGCATCTGATAATTGACTTAATCTCTTGTCGTCAATATTGAATAATTGACTTGTCATTTCTTTAGTTAGTGGTTGGTTTGAAAGTACTTTGTTTTTACATTCAATGATTAATTCTGTCTCATTTTGCATATTCAAAATTAAAAAATTCACTAAATAAGCGTTAACTTACATCTTAGGAATGGTTAACCATTAATTACTCGTAAAAATCATGATCCATATGAACTCGCATAGTTCTGTATGGCATCCTAATACGCAAATGTCTGAATGGACCTCTTTTCCAGAAATAGTTTCTGCAAAAGGTATGTGGTTGTATGATTCAAAAGGTGGAAAAATGCTTGATGGCGTTGCAAGTATGTGGTGTAATGTTTGGGGACATTCAAAATTGGAATTGGTTTCTGAAATAATCAAACAAACCAAAATACTTCAGCATACGCCGTTGTTCAACTTAACTCATCCTTCTGCTGAAAAATTATCTAAAAAATTATTGCGATTAAATCCAAAAATGAATTCTGTTTTCTTTTCAGATAATGGTTCTACTGCTATGGAAATTGCAATAAAAATTGCTTTACAATACTGGCGAAATATAGGTGAAAATAAAAAAACGAATGTTGCAACTTTAGAAAATGGTTATCATGGCGATACTTTTGGAGCAATGTCTGTAGGCTATGTTCCTGAATTTTTCTCTAAATTTCGCTCTAAATTATTCTCCACAATACAATTTCCTGTTCCTCGAACTGTAATTGCTGGAGGCAATACTAAAGAATCTTCAGAAGAATATCTCGATAATTGTTTATCAAAAATTGAAAACAAACTCGAGAAAGACAACTCAATTGCTGCATTTGTTATGGAAAGTGGCGCACAAATGGCCGGAGGGGTGATAATTTATCCTAAAAATTATCAAAAAAAGATTTCTCAAATATGTAAAAAAAATGATGTTCTATTTGTATTAGATGAAATTGCAACTGGTTTTGGCAGGTTAGGCTCAATGATTGAATATCAATCTCAAAATTCTACTCCAGATATTGTTTCTTTTGGAAAAATGCTTACTGGTGGATATCAAACATTTGCTGCAACATTAACCACAAAAAAAATTAATGATTCCTTTCTTGGTGAATTTTCAGAATTCAAACATCTTTTTCACGGTCATACTTACACTGGAAATCCTACCGCGGCTGCTTTATCGTTAAAAAATCTTGAATTGTATGAAAAACATAACTTGATTGAAAAAATTCAAAAAACATCTCAAATTTTTAAAAATAGATTGGATGAAATTTCTAATCTAGATTTGGTGGGTGAAATTCGTCATCAGGGCATGGTCATGGGAATAGAGCTTGTTCAAAATAAAAACTCTAGAAAACCTCTTTCATCTAACCAATCCATAAACAAATTAGTATTTGAGGAAGGCAGAAAACATCAAATCTATTTCAGAACGTTAGGAAATATTATAATGCTTGTTCCCCCATTAGCTATATCGCATAAAGATCTTAATTTTTTAATTGACGGTACAATTTCTACCATTAAATCATTGTTCAGGAAATTACAATGAATTCTTTTTTTATTACCGGTACTGATACTGATGTTGGCAAAACATGTGTTAGCGCAGCCATAGCTAAATATCTTTTTGATAAAGGTGTCAATGTTGGTGTGATGAAGCCTTTTGCATCTGGTTACAAAGAATCAGCAGATTCAATCTCTGAGGATGTAGAAATTTTATTGAAATATTCTGGATCAAATGATCCAATTGAACTTGTAAATCCATATTATTTCGAAATACCTACGTCGCCCTACGATGCATGTAAACAACTCAATCTTGAAATTGATATGTCCAAGGTAGTTGATGCATACAAACAACTTACAGCGATACATGATGTTGTAATTGTTGAAGGTATAGGGGGAATTATGACTCCCATATCCCGCAATTATTTTGTCTCTGATCTAATATCTGAATTAAATCTGGATTCATTCATTGTAACTGGTTCCAAAATTGGCACTGTTAATCATTTGATGTTGACATATGAACATGCACAGAAAAAAAATTTGAATACGCTAGGAATTTTAGTAAATCAAAACGTTTCTGAGGGATATGAGTTATCAAATCTCAAACAACAAATCTTTGGTTTGACTGGTAAGAAAGTTTCTGGAGCAATTCCATATTCATCTTCATTTGATATTCATTCGTATGTTGAAACTTTTCCGAATTTTGTTGATATTTCAGGGTTTGGTCTTGAAAATATTTAATTTGTTCATATTTTTCAATTTTATAAAATTTTGAGCATCTTTCAAGAATTGACCAAACGATTCTTTCTCTATAGTGTATGTTGATTGGGGGATTCTTAGATTATCTTTTGAAATTACCCATATGTTGGAATCGTCACTCTGAATTTTTTTTATCTCTTGAATTCTGTGTTCTATTTGTGTATGGTCTGAAGTTTTAACAAAAAATATCACTATTGCATTATGATTATTTTTTTGTAATTGTTCTGAATTTGGAATTACTATGTCTAATTCTATATTTTCAAACAAAATCTTTCTTTGACTGGGAATCAGCATTTCTGTGAATAAATAGTGTGTAAAACTTTCTGCTAACGTTCCATATTTTTCATATTCTTCAATTTCTTTTACTTTTTGTATGACTGGTTCACAGATTTTTTCAAATAGTTCTGAAAATTTACTATTTAGAAGTAATTGATGTATTTGTTTTTCTCCAATATGTTCTATTTTTTCGTATAATACATCCTTAATTGGTGAATTTTCACTCATTAGATTTATTCAATAAATGCGTATCTTCTTTCTCCTCTTTTATCTGAGGAAATATTTTCTACGTGTTCTAAAACAAATTCTTTTCTTGCATTAAGTAATGATTGATTTGGTTCAAGTTTATTCTCGTGTAGCTCTTCATAATCTTCCAAGCTTAGTTTTTGTCTTTCTCCAATTTCAGTTTCTAAATTCATTTCTTTTACTATTGCTAAATGTTCTGGTTTTATTACTCCGCTGAAAACCATTGCACTGCTTCCACTTCCATATGATGCAAATCCAAAGCGTTTTCCTTCTAGATCTACTCCTTTCTGGAACTCGAATTCTAAACAACTTCTGAATCCCAAGTATAATGAAGCGGTATACAAATTTCCTATACTTTTTGATGCGATTAGTGAGCTTGCAACCTTGTTTTCGTAAATATCTTGATATGTGCTAGTTTTTGCAAATCTCTTTGTAAATTCACTATCTTTTGCCATGAAATCTGAATCTGCAATTATAGATTCAATTGTACCTCTAGGATCTTTAGGAACTGGTTCTTCCATTCCGATTTCTGCAATAACTTCTTTCCATTTTGGGGTATTTCTTAATTCATGTCTTACTAGATATGCCAATGCTTTCTTACCCATGTTACTATATGGAAGATGCATGTTGAAATAATCTATATGATCTAGCATACTTTGTCCCTCTTTCATATCTATTAATCCAGTTTTGAGTGCCTTTCTTTTGTAATCATTTAATGCGTTTTTTACTTGAATGAGATATAGTAGGTTTGAATATTGTCCGTGAACAATTGGGGTCTCTTTTCCAAATGGTCTGTAAAAGTCATATTCATTTTTAATTGATGTAGATGTTACCCGAGGATCAAATTCTAAAAGTCTTGGAGAGTCGTTTAACAACATTGCAACTGCACCACCACCTTGTGTCATCTCTCCACTAGAGCCTAAATCATATTTCGCAATATCTGATACTACTACCAGTGCATATTTTTCTTCTGATTCTCCTGCTCTAATCCAATTTGTATTGTCATACAATGCATATGATCCACTAACGCATGCAAATTTGCATTCAATTCCTCCACAGTGTTGAAATGAACCTGCTCCGTAGACTTGTTCTAACATTCCAATTACATACGAGTTCATGGCTTTTGATTCGTCAAATGATGATTCGGTTGCAACATACAATCGCCCAATTTGTTCTGGTGATAATTTATTTTTCTGCATAATTTTCAAGCATGCGTTTGCAGCTAAACATGCTGGGTCTTGATTAGCATCTACTATTGCCATTTTTGAAACTCCTAATCCTTTTACTAATTTTTGAGGGTCAAGACCTCTTGCTTCTGCAAAATCTCCTGCATCCATGAATAATCGTGGAATGTAAATTGCAATATCATCTATTCCTGCTGCCAATAGCTATGCCTCATGATGTGGGTATATAAGATTTCTAGGGTAAATATGATTTACGTAGTGATAAATTTTCCAGCGATCTCATTAATAGTATTTCAAATTTTCTAGGTTTCTAGCATGGAATTAAAGATTCTTTCAAAAACTTCGTATGGCTGAGCCCCTGAAATTGTTTGAACTTGTTGATTTTTCATTGAAATTACATAAAACGCAGGAGTGCCAGTAATTCCTAGAGACTTGGCATCAGAATTACTATTTGATATTAATCCTTGATATTTCAATTCATTATTACAATCAATGAATTGATTCATGTTTAGATTATTTTCTTGTGCAAATCTGACAACATTTTCTTGTCCTGCCCATCCTGTTTCTTCTCCATCCCAATTGTTGTACAATGTATTATGAAATTCCCAAAATTTTCCCTGTTCACCTGCACAATGTGCAGCATGTGCTGCAACAACTGAATCTGGTCCAATAATTGTATAGTCTTTGAAAATGACATTAACTTTTCCTGTCATTACATAGTTTTCAAAAATTTTATGTTCAGTATTGTGAAAATACACATTACAAAAATGACATTGATAGTCTCCAAATTCAATTAATGTAATCTCTGCATTTGGATTTCCTAGTATCGGCGAACTATTTTCAAAAAATGTTTCCGTTGTAATCTGTACAGGTTCAGCTTGTTTTTCTGCTAATTGTTTTTCTATCAACGGTTCTGATGTGCCCGATAAATCTCCAATTCCAAATACCACAATTGCAATACATATTCCAGAAATTATTGCACCAATCGTTAAAGATGGCACGTGTAAAATCTGTTTATTGTTTTCTTTTGAGGAACTCTTCTTTTCTGAAATTGTATAATCTTTCCCTTCTATTGAAAATGTAAAATCTTTATCAGAATCTTTTGTATCCACAAAAAAACGACTAAACCATGTGATTTAATCCTTCCATTAATTATAAAAGACTGGATTCTATAGCAATTATTGATGAAGAAAGTCTTTGTCAATGGTTATGGTTCAATTGGCAGTCGTATCATTCAATTTCTCAAAGATGATCCTGAAATTGAATTAGTAGGTGTGGGAAAATACTCTCCAGATTCTAAAGTAACTGATGCCATAAACAGGGGGTTTAAGGTATACGTACCTGAAAAAAATCAAAATGCATTTTCTGATTTCACTATAACTGGAAATATTGAGGCTGCATTAGATGAGTCTGATTTGGTTATAGATGCATCTCCTGGCGGTATTGGTTTTAAAAATAAAAAATTATTTTACGAACCTCGAGATATTCTCTCGATTTATCAAGGCGGAGAAACAATAGATGGAGAAAAAGCTGTTTCAGATTTATTATTTAATTCAAAAGTAAATTATGCAGATGCGATTGGGAAAAAACATGTTATGCAAGGCAGCTGCAATGTTACCGGCATGGGTCGTATCTTAGAACCGTTACGAAAAAATTTTGGAAATTCAATTAAAAGATTTGATGTTACGCTTGTAAGAAGATGGGCAGATATTGAACAAACAGATGAATCAGTTACAGACACAATTGAATTAACTCAAAGTCCGCATCATGGAGAAGATGTAAAATCATATTTTGGTAAAGAATCTCCACTGTTTGTCCGTGCAATCAAAGTCCCTACACGCCAAATGCATTTGCACATAATGGATATTAGATTTAAAGAAAACACTCCTTCTGTAGATGAATTACACAATATATTCAAAAATGAATATGGTGTTGCAACATTATGGAATGCAAAAGGAACGAAAGACATACGTGATTTTGCAGAAAAATTAAATTTCAGTTTTAAAGATACTAACATGATCCACATACATGCCAACATGACGCAAAAAATTGATGATACAATTCAGATAATGTATTCCGATGATCAAACGGGAATTGTAATTCCTGAAAATCACATGTTGTTACAAGCAATGTTGTTTGAAAAATCACATAAAGATGCTATAAAACACACTGAAAAATTATTCAACATGTCTGAGAAAAAAAGACTTTTAGAATCTAATTTTAGTAAAGAATAATTATTTTATTTTCTCTATTCTAACTTTATCGGGCTTATTTTTTGAAACTTTTTCTATCATTATTCTTAATGATTCTATTTCAACTTTATCTCCTTCTTTTGGAATATCGTGTAATTTTTCATGTAACAATCCGTTTAATCTTGAATAATCGTCTCCTTCAGGAATATTTGTTTTGAAAATTTCATTAATTTTATCTATCTCAATATCTCCATTCGTTAAAATCGCATCATTTCCTTCTCTCTGAAATACTTGTTGAACGGTATCTTTTTCATCGCGAATTTCTCCTACAATCTCTTCAAGTAAATCTTCTAATGTGACACATCCTTCTACGCCTCCAAACTCATCTACTACTATTGCCATGTGAGTTTGTCTACCTTGCATTTCTTTTAATAAATCACTAACACGTTTTTCTTGTGATACGAATATTGGTTCTCTCATTATCTCCTCAAGTGATATGACTTTCTCATCATTTTCTAATGTCTTTAAGACATCTCTGACATGTACGATTCCTATGATATTGTCGCTGTTTTCAGAAAAAACTGGAATTCTAGAAAAGCCGCTGTTATTGATTTCAGGTAATGCTTCGAATAACATCTTTTTAGAATTCAGCGTGAACATTTTTGTTCTTGGCGTCATAACTGAGCGAATAACTATGTCATCAAAGTTTAGTGCACCATGCACCAATTCACTTTCTTGTTTTTCTATTGCTTTGTCTTTTAGCCCTTGATCAATTACTCCTTTTATCTCATCTTCTGTTAATCCTGGCGGATTATCACTACTTCCTGTCAGACGAATAATGCCTTTTGTTATTCCTTCTAAAATTCTAACTACGGGATAAAATGCATAGCTAAATGCCAATAATACAGTACTATATCTGACTGCAATCTTTGCTGCATTGGCATTACAGTATGTTTTTGGCGTTATTTCTCCAAAAATTAGTATCAAAAACGTCATGATTCCAATTACTATTGCTAATCCGTCGTTTCCAAATATTTTTAATGCAATATCAGTTGCAATTGCAGTTGCTGCAACATTAACTAGGTTATTTCCTAAATTAACACTGGCCATCATGCGACTAGGATTTGTTTTTAATTTTAGAAGAGATGTGGCACCTTTTACCTTGTCTTTTACCATCTGTTCAATCTTTGAAATTCTAACTCCTACCAAAGCTACTTCTAGTCCACTAAAGAAACCAGAGAGACCAATCAAAACTACTAGTAATGGTATTTCAAACTCTAATTGCATTTGATAACCTCTAATAATTTTATTTTATTGATATGGACCCTGTACATCATATATTGTAGTTACACCACATTTTCAGATTACTATAATCTAGATGTGGTTTCTATTAAACCCTTGAGATTAAGTTAAATTGATTTTCTATAATTTGAGCCTAAATTTTTGGTGGTCTTGCAAATCTATTTGATGGATCATTGTGATAGTCAATTGGGAGTAGAGGCTCTTTTTGTCTTCCTGTTAAAATTCCTACCACTTTGTCATCTTTTTTGATTATTCCTTTATCGCGTAATTTTTTTATGCCTGCAACAGATGCACCTGAGGCCATCTCACAATCAAATCCGTTTAATCCCACCACAGACATTCCGTCAAGCATTTCTTTATCCGT
Organism: uncultured marine group I thaumarchaeote; assembly: GCA_902552015.1. Taxonomy (GTDB): domain Archaea; phylum Thermoproteota; class Nitrososphaeria; order Nitrososphaerales; family Nitrosopumilaceae; genus Nitrosopelagicus. Next base: position 19,749 of record CACDFH010000006.1, read on the forward strand.
AACTTCTTCTACAATTCCATCTGTAAACTCTAGTGCACGTAATCCTTTTGCAATGTTTGACGGTTTACCAATTTGTATGGCAGTTGCCTTGGTTTTTGGTTTTAGATTTTCATCTTTATTCATTTGATCATAAAATCTTTGAATTAATTCAAAGTTAGGAGCGCCGTTATTCCATCTTAATTTCTCTTCATCAAATATTCCATTAAATAATTGATAAAGTGTATTTGCACCACTTGCATTAATTACTGCGATTCGTGGAATTTTTTTAATCCATCCCCATTCGTATAATTCCATTAAACTTTTTCCACAACTCGATGTATTTCCTAATGCTCCACCTGGATAAACGAGCCAGTCAGGAACTTCCCAATTAAGATATTCTAGCGCTCTATACGGGATTGTCTTCTGACCTTCTATTCTAAATGGATTTACTGAATTTACTGTATAACTTCCTGGTTCTTCTGCGGCTTGTAATGATTTTGTAAATGCATCGTCAAAATTTCCATTAACTTTTACCATTTGTGTTCCAAATTGATATGCTTGGCTTAGTTTTCCTGGTGCTATCTGACCATCTGGAATATAAACATCACATTCCATATTTTCATTTGCAGCAAACATACCTGCTGATGCAGATGTATTTCCTGTGGATGCACAAATAATTTTTTTTGCGCCCATCATTTTTCCATGAGTTACTGCTGCAGACATTCCATTATCTTTGAATGATCCACTTGGATTGTACCCTTCTGGTTGAAATACCACGTTCTCATTATCTAATCCAACAAATTCTGCAACTTTGCTCATATGGTATGGTTTTGATTGTCTTCCTTCTGCACCATCTAAAGATACTAGATACTTTGAACATTGCTCAATATCTTCTGTTTCAATTTCACAAAAATTCAGTAACTCTCTAAATCTCCAGACGCCACTTTCGTTGTAAATACTTCCTTGAGGATTTCTTCTTTCATAAAACACATCTTTTAGGTTTGAACTTGGCTTATTTTCATACTTGACATCAAGTAAAAAATTACATGCATCACATTTTATGGCTAGTGATCTAATCGAAAATGTCTTTCCACAATCAGGGTTAATACATACAAGTTTGGCTTTTTGTTGCATGATTCTAACGATATTTTGCTACTAATTTAAAGGCTGGATTGATAATCTTCACCTCATATTTTCATAATATTCACTAAGTAAAGATTTAGAACTAATTTTCTATTAGTTTCAGTATGGTTGTCGTTGATGAATATTTTCATGATCTTATGAAGAAAATTCTGAACAGTTATGATATAATAAAAAATCTAGGAGATTCTAAAGAAGATCTCTTTACCTTGGACATGGAATTATCAAAAATTAATGGACTACTGAAAGTATTGCTTAGAAAATCTGATGAATTTTCTGATAAAAACATTGAATTTTCAAAATTGAGAAAAAAAATACAAAATTATTTTGAAAATCATTATTTTGTTGAAGAGCTTGAAAAAATCAAAGAAATTTACTCTGAAGACCCTCTACGAGTTAAACACATTAGAAATTCAATTGTAAATTCACTTCAGGATGAAAAAATGATTTTTAGAATTTATGATATTGCAAAAGACTTATAGTTATTTTTTCTTTTTTGAAATTTTTGAATCTTTATCTTTAATTTGTTTTTCAACTTCCGATTTCTTATCTTCAACTGCTTTGAAAACTTCTTGTATTAGTCCATCCAAGTGTCCATCTGAAACCTCCGGGGAAACTGATTCTGCAATATTGTTTATTGCTGCAGAAATCTCCGAACTTACTTGTTCAAAACTCTCCGGATCCTCTGCTGCAGTAGCATACAACGCCTTTAGATTATCAACTTGGTTTAACACCTGATCTGTTAAAGTTAGTTTATAGTCTGAACCATCTACAGAGATATCTTTTGTAATCATAAAATTTGTTCAAAAAGTAGGTTCTTAAAGTTTCTGACTCTCAGAACACTATCATGTCAAGTGCTGCGGCATCACTTACTAACGTGGTATGTCTTGAATTTATGACATATCCATTCTTAATCTCTTTTGTTGGTACCCATCTATTTGTTGATGTATAATGTCTATCTTCTATGAGCTTATTTTCTACGGCTTCAATATCTAATTCCCCTTCTTCAACTTTTTGTGATTCCAAGTGTTTTATTGTAATCAGGATTTTATTCACTTTGACTCTATCCCCAAATTTCCATTGTGATGGTGCGGTTTCATCTGATACCTCTACTACCTTGATTTTCATTTCTTTTGTGCCTAGAACGTTTTTACTTACAAGCATACGTTCATCGATGAAATCTGAGAAACTCATACTATTCCGCATATTTTGTCATTAATAAACAAAGACAAATTTTTGCCGATATAGTGCCAATCTATTTTGAAATAATTTTTTGATACTTTGATTTGAAAGGCATTTGATAGTCTTTTAAATTCAGTTTCTTTTTCTCTCCTTGAATTAAGGCATATGTTATACCATCGTATTTGCATACTATGTCTATGGGATCTTTTTTTGGATTCCATATTTTGTAAAACTCCCTCAACTCTCTTTTTTCATATTTTCCTACTCCAACTCTCTTTTTTGATAAAAATTTGAATGCTAAAATTACCTTTCTAGTCTTGTACACAGTAAAATTATTTGTCCAATTTAGACATCGTATAATCTGGTCAAATGGAACTGTCAGAGTTGTACCGGTTCCAGATTTTGCTTCTATGGTGAATATGATGCTATCTACATTATTTACACATAAGATATCGGGTAATGCAACGCTTGGAGAGCCTAATCTAAATGCCTTCCAATTTTCCATCTTATTGAATCGTTTAACCAAGGTGTCTTCCCAATTGTAGCCTCTTTGCCTTCGTGTTTGTGCTATTTTTTTAAAATTAAGAGATTTTGTTTTGTTTATAATTTTTAAATTGGAATTCATACAATACATTTGTTTTATTGAATATAGTAATACAGGTTATTGTCTAATGACCTATTGCTAATTGTTTTTAACAGTGAATGAATAATGTGGTTTCGAATCAAACGATACCTTCATTGTAACAATTTGGCCTGTTTTTGGTGTGGATAAAGATGAAATATCGCCCATGATTCGTATTCCCTGATCAATCTCTACTAATCCAAAATAGTCAGAGTCTTTTTTTGAAAATTCAATTATTTTTCCAATATTTTCAGATTTTTTCCATTTGGATTCATTAAAACATATATGGCAAATTTCTTTAGGTGGCCAAATATTCTCATTACACTTTTCACAATAAGATATTTGAAAAATACCTTGCTTAAGCTGATCTTCAAAAAATGTCAATTTCCTAATACCATGACTGAACTTGATGTTCCTGCCGCAGACATGTTATGAACCAATCCTGTTTTTAAATTAGAAATTTGTCGTTTTTCAGATTTGCCTTGAAGTTGATTTGTAATTTCTATTGTTTGTGATATGCCTGTAGCTCCTAGTGGATGTCCTGTACCAATCAATCCTCCTCTAGGATTTATCATTCTATTTTCAGTATTGAATAAATTTCTAACAAATTCTCCACTCTTATCATTATCTGTAATTCCTAATTCAGATATTGCCATTAATTCGCAAACCGAAAACGCATCGTGTACTTCTGCAACATCTACATCATTTGGCTCAACTTTTGCCATTTCATAGGCCGTTTTAGCTGCAATTCGTGTACTTTCAATTTCTTCAAGGGTATTCTTTGTAAAACTTGCAGATGTAGTTTTTTGTCCAATTCCTTTAATCCATATCGGTTGATCAGAAATTTTCTTTGCTTTTTCTTCAGATGCCAATAAAATGGATGCACTGCCTGAACATGAACGTGAACAATCTAAAATTCTTAGATCATCTGTAATCTGTTTTGAATTCATAACTTCAGATATGGTACGTGGTTGGTTACTGTACGCTAATGGATTATCCATTGCTTGTTTGTGATTTTTGGCAGATACTATTGCAAGTTCTTCTTCAGTTGTTTGAAATTTAGTTTTATGAGATTTGGTAAGCATGGATGCCCAATAAATTGGATGATCAAAACTTCCTCGAGATTTATCCCAGTCTAAAACTTGTCCTGGATTTGTTGCAGATTCTACTCCTGAAACTAATACCATATCTGCCAATCCTGAAGATATGTATGCATATCCTGAAATTAGTGCATTTGTTCCAGAACTACAAAGATGTTCTATTGAATGTGAGATTTTTGGCTGTATGCCTATTGTTTCAGATAAAATTGCACCAAGATATTTTGAATTATTGTTTGTCGATACAAGAACTCCTTCAATGTCTTTTGATTCACAATTTTCTACAGATTGAATACAGTTTTTTGTCGATTCGAAAAGTAATTTTTCAACATCTCCATCATCTTTGGAAAACTTTGTTTGGCCTGTACCTACTATTGCAACATTATTCATTTAATTCTCCTGAAAAGGTTTTTGTTAATAATTCAAATGATTCTTTTACATCTCCTATAGGATTAAATTGAATAATTGGTAAATCAATTCCTATATTTCTAAACTCATTTAATTTTTTTATTGCAGTGTCGGGAGTACCTGCGATACATAGGTCATCCAACATTTCTTCAGGTACAAATTCTTGTAACTTGTTTAATCCTGTTTTCTTATATTCGTCATAGATATGTTGTACTTCTTCAGAATATCCTGTTGATTCTAAAAATTCACGATAAATTTTTCCTACTGCGATGTAAAAGCTAAGAGTTTTTTTTGCACGAGTTCTAGCTTTTTCATCATCTTCATCAATGCATGTGATTATTTGTAATGTAGTATCAATTTTTTTCTTTTCTTGCATTTTTGAGATTGTTTCTTTCATCTCATTTTTTGGTCTTAAATAAAATATCACACCATCTGCAATATCCCAGGTCATTTCAACCATTTTTTGGTTAATAGCTGCAAGATAAATTGGAATTTCTTTTCTTAATGGTTTTGTCAATAATGAAAAATCTTTTAGAGTAAAAATTTTACCAGAATAATTAATTTTTTCACCTTGTAATGCTAATCGTATAATCTCAACATACTCTTTCATTCTTTGAACTGGAGAATCAAAAGAATTTCCATGAAAATTTTCTACAATTGGTACACTACTTGTACCTAATCCTAGTATCAATCTGCCATTAGAAACAGTATCTACTGTGGATGCACCCATTGCAATTAAACTAGGACTTCTTGAATAGATGTTAATAATTGATGATCCAATTTTTGAAAATGTATTTTCTTTCGATGCAAGTCCTAGCATAGAAAAATTCTCCATGCCCCATGTTTCAGGAATCCATTGAACTTCTGGTTTTATTTCATTTAATTTCTGAGAGCATTCTAAAACCTCATCAATTGATAGTAACGAACCTAGACTGTAAGATAATCTTCTCATTTGAAATATTTAGAATATTTTTTTGATTTTATTTCTTTTGAACACTCTTCTATATCCTTGTGAGAATCAATTGAAAACCACAGTGCATTTTTGAATTTAACTGTCTCAAGCGTCTTTTTTCTTGCCATTTTAGGAAAAACTATCCCTTCCAAACTGCCTTTTTGAGGTATTAATTTTTCAATATCTTTTGATAGATGATATATTCCGGGATTCATCCAAACGTTTGTCACATCTATTTTTTCATTAAATTTTAAAATTTTATTATTTCTAATATTCATTGTACCAAATTTTGTTTTCAGTTCATTGGCAGCAATTGTGTTTGGTTTTTTAAGAATTTTTTTTAGATCAATGTTTGTAACAATATCTCCGTTTAACACTACAAATGATTCTTCATCAACAAATTTTAACGCTTTTTTTATTGCACCTCCAGTACCTAATGGTGTTTTTTCAATGGAAAATACTATGTCACATCCAAATTTTTTTTTCTTTTTTAGAAATTTCTCTATAAGATTGGATTTGTAACCGCTTGAAATTATAATTTCGGTTATGCCATATTTTTTAAGATATTTTATGGTTCTTTCAATGAGTGGTTTATTGTTAATTGGGATTAGTGGTTTTGGGATTTTATCTGTAATTGGACGTAATCTTTTTCCTCTTCCGCCTGCTAAAATTATTGCTTTCATGATATTTGGTAATATTTTCTATTTTTTAACGTATACTAATCTATATGATGAACTCAAATGCAGTTAATCCGAAGAAATAACCTACTAATACCATAGTGACACCCCATGCACATGAACCTAATACGGTATATGTCAAAAATTTCTTCATACTCATCTTCAACAGTCCTGCTGGAACCGAAATCATTTCTCTAAATACGGGTATCATTCTTCCAAACAAAACTGCTTTATCGCCATATTTTTCAAACCATCTCTCAACTTTTTCTAATTTTTTTTCAGAAATTCTAAACTTACCTAAATATTTTAACAATGCAGTTCGTCCTAGTTTTAAAGCAATTAGGTATATCACGGTGGAACCGATAGATGCTCCCAATCCTCCAACAATTCCGAGTAATACTGCCTCTGCAACACTTAAACCATTTTGTGATGCAATGAATCCTGCTGTTGGGAATACAGCCATTGTAGGAATGGGAGGAATAATTGTTTCAAGTAATGCTGCAAGGAATACCCCTGTGTACAAATATTCAGAAAGTAAATCTGCTATCCATTGAACTAATGCTTGTAATTCACTCATTGTCTTTTTTCTCAGTTATGTAGTAATGTAATTCTGTGTAACATTCTTTGCAATATTCTTCAAATTTGGTATGTTCGCAATCATAACCTTTGCTAGTATTTTGTCCACATTTTTCACATTTAGGCATGCGAAATCTAGTTTGAAGACTTCTTTATCTTTATTGCACCTAGTGCAATTTGGAAAATTCCAGGTGCAAACAACATTGCCACTGATGCCATAGGATCTCTGTCTGTTCCTTCAGGTGCTGCAGTTCCGACCATGGCTATACCTCCAATTAAAATTAAAACACCTGCAATGATTATCATTCCTCCTAATCCTTTAGATGGTTCTTTTAGAGATATGAAAAATGCAATTATTGGTAAAAGTAATGCTGGACCTCCAAGTCCCATACCTCTTTGCATATCATCTAATGGTAAAAATCCGTCACTTTTTCCTCCGTCGCCACCCATACTTGCAGCAACATCTGCACCATACAATACTAGGAGTCCTATTGCAATTCCTGTGATTATTAATGATGCTTTTAGTGCCATGATGGTTTTTGATATTGTGTATTAATATAATTTTGGATGATTTATCAAAATAATACTAGGATTCTTTTGGTTCTATAACCAAATTTTTCTTGAGATCTTCAACTTGTTTAAACAATTCATCCATTCCTCTATTTTCAACATCAACTATATTCACATGTCCGATTTTACGTTGAGGTTTTGATTCTAATTTGCCATACATTTTGAGATGAATGTTGTCCTGTTTTTTGAATAACACATTATATTCTCCTTGAAATGTTTTAGGTCCTAAAATGTTGTACATAATGGTAGGTGTTTTGATTGACGAATCACCAAGATCCATTCCTAAAATTGCCCGTAAATGCTGTTCAAATTGAGATGTACTACAAGACTGTAATGTGTGGTGTCCTGAATTATGAACCCGTGGTGCAATTTCATTTATTAAAATCTCATCATCAGATGTAACAAACATCTCTATTCCAAAAACTCCTGCACCATGTAACACTTCCATTGTTTTTTCAGCTATTTTTTCAGCTTCTTTTCTAACATTTTCTGAAACTCGTCCTGGAGCAATTGTTGTTCTTAAAATATTATTTTCATGAATGTTTTCAACTACCGGATATGTTGAAATTTCTCCTTTAGTATTTCTTGCAGCTATAACTGAAACTTCTTTTTCAAATTTTACAAATTTTTCAACCATCAGAGTTTTTCCTGAAAATAGATCTAATGCATCATCAATTTCTGATTTTGAATTGATTTTATAATTTCCTCTACCGTCATATGCATCTCTACGAGTTTTTAACAACAATGGAAGTCCCATTTTGTCTATCATCTGATTCAATTCTTCTTTATTTTCAATTTTTTCAAATTCTGCCACAGCAATTCCATTTTTTTGCAAAAACTGTTTCTGAAGTAATTTGTCTTGAATAATTCGTAATGTATCCGGGGAAGGATTAATTTCGGTATTTTCTTCTAATTTTTTTAATACATCACTATTTCCAGATTCAATCTCGTATGTTATAATATCTGATAACTCTGATAATTTTTTAATTGCATCTTCATCTTTGAAATCTGCAACTATTTGATGTGCGCCAACTTTTGCAGCAGGACAGTTTTCTGTCGGATCTAAAACAATAATCTTTGAAATATCATCTAAATTTTGTGCGGCTTCTGTAAGCATCATTCCTAATTGGCCACCTCCAATTATTCCTAAAATTTTGCTCATAACGTTCAACAAATATTGTATTACTAATAGTTTAGCGAAATTTTTTGATTGAAATTGTTTAAAAATAGCCAAAAGCATGAAAAAATATTGGTCACAAAAAAACCTCTTGTTGGAATAATCATGGGTTCTAGCTCTGATAGTCGTATTATGCATGGCGCTGCTGAAATATTGGATTCATTTTCTATTCCTCACGAAGATCAAATAATTTCTGCACATAGAACACCTGAAAGACTAAACGAATATGCAAAACATGCTGAAAAAAGTAAATTCAAAGTAATTATTGCAGGTGCAGGGGGTGCTGCACATCTACCAGGTATGATTGCATCACATACCACAATTCCTGTAATAGGCGTTCCAATAATGGTGTATAATGATAAACAAATGAAAAAAACTGACAAAAACAAGTATTCTGCATTTGGTGGACTGGATTCTCTTTTGTCAATTTCAGAAATGCCTACTGGCTCTCCGGTTGTAGCTGTTGGGGTGAATAAGGCTTCAAATGCAGGGATTTATGCGCTAAAAATTCTTGGAAATTCATATCCTGAAATTAAAACGAAATTGAAGAAACATAAATTTGATCAGTATACTTCAGTTCTTAAAGAATCAGAAGAACTAAAAAAATTAGGTTTAACAAAATTTGTTAAAAAGAAATTTCGCTAAGATATTACCTCAAATTTAATATCTTTTTCTTGTAGATGATTGATTAATTCGTTTGATTGATTTTGGTCCTCAGTTTCTAAACTAATTGTAACCCCTGCAGAACCTGCACTAACATCTGTACTCAGCCTATCATGAATCACTTCAACAATGTTCACATTAATTGAAGATATCTCGTCAACCAGTTCTTTCAATGCTCCTGGTTTATCTTTCAAAAGAACAGAAATTTTTAGCATTCTTCCCATTCCTGAAAGTCCTTTAGATACAATTTGTCCTAACAAATACATGTCAATATTACCTCCGCATAAAATCGGCACAACGGTTTTTCCTGATTCGGGTTTATGTTTTAAAATATATGCCAATGCAACGGCTCCTGCAGGTTCGACTACTGCTTTTGAGCGTTCCATCAAAAGAAACATTGCATTTATGATGTCTTTATCATCCACTGTTACGATTTTATCAATTTTTTCACGAACTATATCGAAAGTTAATTTTCCAGGAGTTTTTACTGAAATTCCATCTGCAATTGTGGTATCTCCACTAACGGTTTCAAGCGAATTACTCTCCAATGATTTTTTCATTGCAGGGTATGCACTTGATTCAACACCGATTATTTTCACATGAGGGTGTTTCTCTTTAACTGCAGTTATTATTCCAGCTACCAATCCTCCGCCTCCTATAGGAACATAAATCTCATCAACATCGGGTAATTCTTCCATTATTTCTAAACCAATTACCCCTTGACCTGCAATTACATTGTAATCATCAAAAGCATGTATTACCGTAGCATTTGTTTCAGCGGAGATTTTCTGAGCATGATCCCATGATTCATCATATGTGGAACCTTCTAAGACTACTTTGGCACCATAGCTTTTGGTTGCAGCAACTTTTGCAGGAGATGCGGTTCTTGGCATGACAATAGTACATGGAATATTTTCAATATTTGATGCAAATGCCACCCCTTGAGAATGATTTCCTGCAGATGCGGCAACTACTCCTTTACTTTTCTGTTCATCGGTTAGTGATTTGATTTTGTAATATGCACCACGAATTTTGAATGAACCTGTCTTTTGTTCATATTCATTTTTCAAAAAAACTTTAGCACCACAAATTTTACTAAATGTTTCTGAAAATTCAAGACTCGTTTTTCTAATTATTTCACTTTGTGTTTCTTGCGCTTTCTTTACATCATCATATGTTATTGTCATGGAATTGTTGCACATTCCATACATAATTAATTGTTTGAAATGAAACATTTTTTCAAATTCATGCCTAATTTTTTCATAATCCCTAAATACATGCGATCAAGACGTTAATTATTAGTCAAGAGGTACAACTCCCCAGGGCATTATGCCTTTGTACCCTTGATTAAGAATTTATTCTAAAATAATATCTAATAATTTTGTAATATTTTGCTTGATTAACACTCTGTGTTTTTCATCAATGAGCGATGCATCTACCAAACCTTGTTTTGCACCTTCGTCTACATATTCCAAATCTATGTTGCACAAACATCCTTCCTCTCCATTGACAAGCTTTTGTTCATCAATAAGAGCTGAAGTAGTTTGAAATATTTCTATCAATAAATTATCTAATTCTTTGAACAATTCGTTTTTTTGACCTTGTATATCTACAACTTCAGGTTGCGAATCATCAATCATCTTTTTAATTTTATTAGATAATTCTTCATCATTATAAAATAATTCAAATAATTCTTGCTTTGGCATATCTTTAAATCCTAATTCATTTAGTTTTTCAATAATTAATCGATCACTTTCTTCTTCATACTTTGATTCCGAATTTCCACCGGCATCAATTAGTTCAGATAACTTTTTTTGTAAATCTATTACTTTTTGGATAGGTTTGTAATATAACAAAACATGATATTGTAACGATGCATGTAATGATAAAATATAATTTCCAATCTTTATTTCTGATTTTACAAATATACGTCTTAAATCCTCATCTGATGAATATGTAACTCCTTGAGAATTCCATTCTGGTAGGTTTGATTCAAATTTTCCAAAAAATGTTTCTACATTCTTTACATCAAATGTCTCAACTTTTTTGGTAGTACTATCTCCTAACATTACATCACAAGATACATTTCTTGTTTCATGAACCATTCTTTTTAGAAATGAATTTTGAATATCTTCATTAATTTTATTTAATTCTAAAAAGAATTCATTATTTGTAGGATTACCTATTCTCATAGGATTTCTTTTAATTACTTCCTTAAATTGTAATCATTTATGGAAAAATATTCCAAGAATGTATGTGAATTAAAATACGAATTCGTAAAAACATACAAAGGAAATAGTCATACCACGGAAATTTTACCAAATATGCCTACCGATTCATTTCTCATAAATGAAAAACAACTTTCATTATTGCATAAATTCTTGGATGTCAATCCAATCTATTCCACCCACATTTCTCAAAAAATTTCTGATGTAGAATATACGATTTCGGAGGGGGATCTTAACAACTATTGGATTGATAGTATCAAACATGATGCAAGTTATGCTCCGTTTTATCCAACATGGATGTTGTCAGCATGGGGCTTGGCTCTTGCAGCAAAAAACTTGGGGTTTGAAAAAATTATAGACATAGGGTCCGGAGATGGAAGAATAGCTTATTGTGGAAAAGTATTGGGATTAGACACATCATCCATAGAAATTGATGAAAATTTAGTCAATTTACAAGAGAATCTGTCTGAAAAAACTAATGTCAGATTCAATCCCATATGTTCGGACGCTACCGTTTTTAATTTTGAGGATGTTGTATCGAAAAAAGCTATTTTTGTTATTGGAGGAGTTCCAGAAATTGGAGAAGTTTTGGCAAACTCAGTAATCAAAAACGTACTAGATATTCCAAACATTTCAGAGTCTTCTTTTGTATTGACAGGGAGTCATTCTCACCGTGAGTTTTCTAGAGATAAAACACATTCAGGATGGGGTCAAACAATCAAAAAATTCCAATTAAACGTGATATCTACAATTTCTTTACCTACGTATTGGACAATGGACCAAAAGTTTGAGACACCATATGTTTTTACGAAAAAAGGATAATACACAGTAATCTTTTATCAATATGATAATGGAAAATAATGAAAATCCTGAATCTTCTTCTAAAAGTACAGAACAAGTAGATTCTGCCAATACTGGAAACGTTGTAGACATGATGTTGGGAAAAAGCAAGGAAAAAGTAATAGATTCCGAAATAATGATTCAAGAAACTCAAAAAAGAATTTGGAGTTCACTAAAAAAAGGGATAGAATATGATGCAACAGTAGATAGATCAGAAGCTTATCTTAGAAAACATGTACATGAAAAACAATCTATGGTGGTAATGTATGTTGATTTAGTAGGATCTACAGACATCACATTGACATTGCCAGAAGAGAAGGTTGCAATTATAATTAGTTCATTTGCTCAAGAAATGGCATTTGCAGTAAATCATCATGGAGGATTTGTTTTAAAATTTGTAGGTGATGCAGTAATTGGTTATTTTGTTCATCAAAGTTCGTTGATAGCTGCAGATAATGCAATAGGTGCAGCAAAATCCATGATTAAGATAATAGAAGAAGGTATTAACCCAATTTTGAATCAATACGATTATCCTGATTTATTTGTAAAAATTGGAATAGATTTTGGAACCAACATGATTGTAAGATATGGATCTGATGCTGAAAAATCACATGTAGACTTGTTAGGACCTGCAATGAATATTGCTGCAAAGATTCAAGGAAAAGCAAAACCTCAGGAAATCTTGATAGGCGAAGACGTGTATAATAGAATTCATCCATCATTACAAAAAGAATTCTCAAAAAAAGTATGGGAAGATGGCGAATGGAAATATCACAGTAGAGAAACTGGGGAATTATATCCGGTTTATTATCATTCAAACTAGATAGTGAATTTGTCAGGACATTCTACATGTTCATAATGGTGTTCTGTGAATTGTTCATTAACTACATACATCACAATTTTGTGTAATTCGGTATCACGGATAATTTTTTCACATTTCAAGCAACGTTTCACTTTATCGTGGTGCATGAAACAATCCAAATTCATGATCGCTATAAGGATCTGCGATCAGAAGAATATGACTAAAAATTGACGTTTCTTCACAATCTGAGCACAACCCCCCTATACGAATGCTAAAATATTGTTCAGAAGTCCATATAGTATGGATATGGGTTTCTTTAATCACCGAAAAACTCCGTTTAACTCAACAGAGATGAATCAGGGTCCCGAAGAGTCCGTTCGTTATCCACCTACAAGCACCCCACCTACAGGTGTTACAGGAATTAAAGACATACATGAGAAATTCAATAGGCGAAATGCATCATTGATGCCTAATCTTGAAGATTTCAATCAAATGTTTCGCCAATATGCAGACGGATTATTACATGCAAATGAATCAATATTTCCACCGGGCCATCCACTATACAATAGAGAAAAATCATTTTCACTTCTAAAAGAAGCAAATGATAAACTTCTCAAAGAGAATCTTGAATTAAAAAAACAGTTAGAAAAATCAGGTAAGAAACCAGCAGAATCTAATTTTTAATGAATTTTCTATATTTTTCATAGATTTTATCTAAATTATTAATCTCTAATTCTGAAATTGTATCTTTTTCCAATATATTTTTCAAAATAAGACGCTCTGAGGTTTCAAGATAGTTTGATGCATCAGATTGAAGTATTTCATGAATCTTTTCTTTAGAATCTATAGTCATTTTCAAGGAATTGTATTTGACGTGCTTTATTAATTATAGATCATGTCATCTATTATGAACAATCAATCGTGGTCCAAATTAGTATCACAAAATAGAAAAAAATGTGAGAAAATCTTGTCTGTTTCCAATGACATACGTTATGCAGGCGTTTTCAATGAATTTGGGCGTACAATTTCTGGAAAAATAAGGCCAGGAATGAAGCCTATTTTTTCACCAGACGTAGTGCGACAAGAGTTTTTTGCAATTGCATCTATGATGCGATTAAGAGAGAAATCATCCAAAGTATTAGGAGGAGTAGAATTTGTATCAATATCCCATAAAAAAATCAATATTGTATTATTTTATACAAAGGGCATGACGTATTATATCACATTCAATAAAACACTTGAATTAAGTTTAGAAGAGATAAAAAAAATAAAAAAAATAATTATTCAGGTGTAAATCCTACATAACCTGAAGTTTGTTTATCTTTGTTTTCTGAAAAATCTGGTTCAAACAATGATATTAGATATCCATCAGGATCTAAAATTACGGCATTTTTACCTGCTTGCCTTTCTTGAATGTCTCTGAAAATCTTAACATTTGCAGAGGATAATTCTTCCATCGCAGAAGATAAATCTCCTACTGTCAATCCAATTAAAATTCCATTTTCTTTAGATGAATCTGTATGAGATGTTGTTATTGATGCAGGATGTAAACTCAATACTCCTCCCGATTGCTGTCCCAAATCTACCCAGTTACGCCTTTCATTTTTTATAGGCATGCCCAGAATTTCATGATAAAATTTAATGGATTTTTCCAAATCCTTTACTTCTAAAATTATATTTCCAATACGTTTGATATTCATATTCGTTGAATACAATAATGTGTTATAAGATTTTAGGGATTTACTTCAACCATGGTTTCAGTTCGTTCGACGCCAGGGATTTTTTGTATCTCTGTGGTCACATCTTTAATTTCAGATAATTCTAGAACATCAATTACGGCAACTGCATCAAATTGACCGCTAACAGGAAATGATTCGTTAATTTTATTTATTTTTCTCAATCTAGCAGCTATAAGCTTTTTTGGAGATTTCACAAGTATTACTGCTCTTACCAACCCAAATCTACCTCCACTTCAATTAATGTTTCAGTGTTAACAATTTCTTTAACATTTTTTAAGTCAATTACAACATTGTTAATTTCATCTATCGATGAATTAAGAATTACAGAAATGTCTGCCCGTCCAGTTACAACCATAATATCTTTTGAAATCTTTCTTTTTTTGCGTAAGATTTGAACAACTTTATCGACCATTCCAGGTTTTACAGTAATCATGCATAATGCTTTCATGTAATAGACATCATTCAGTATGTGAAAAGCATTTCTAATCAGAACTTGCTTCTTGAGAACGAGCCTCTTCTAAATATGCACGTCTTTCTTCAAGTTCACTTTCTTTATCTATGGATAAATCATCATCAACGATAACTATACCGGAATCCAATGGTTCAGAATTTGCTTTCTTTTTTGTAGATTTTTTTGTAGTCTTTTTAGCTACTTTTTTTGTAGTCTTTTTAGCTACTTTTTTTGTTGTTTTTTTCTTTTCTGCCAAGTGATTCGTAGAAAATCAGAATATCATCTTAATAAATATTCCATTAGCAGATTATAGAAAACACTAGAATTAGAATAATGCCGAGGGGGTGATTTGAACTCCCGACAGCCACGTCTTCAGCGTGGTGCTCTCCCAGGCTGAGCTACCTCGGCATGAAAAACTTGCAAATTTATAGAAATTAAAGCGTTTAGTATCTTTCAGGGTTTCCAAACTATGTCTGGTACATTTTTTCTGTTATTTATTGAACGTGCTAGAACAAACATTAGATCTGAAAGTCGATTCAAGTAAATTGCTGCATCTTTATTGATTTCTTCATTTTTAGATAGTGCCACTACATGTGTTTCTGCTCTTCTGGAGATGGTTCTTGATAAATGAAGTATTGAAGCAAGTAATGTACCTCCAGGAAGGA
Source organism: uncultured marine group I thaumarchaeote (assembly GCA_902552015.1). Lineage (GTDB taxonomy): Archaea > Thermoproteota > Nitrososphaeria > Nitrososphaerales > Nitrosopumilaceae > Nitrosopelagicus. The sequence goes on from CACDFH010000006.1 coordinate 35,517, forward strand.
TGAAACTCGTTAGAGGGGATAATTGAGGTTCAAGTAAATCTATTTTTTGTTCTAAATAAGTAATCATTTCTGAGGTAGTTCTGATTTTTTTATCGGACATGTTTGGATTTGCAAGATCCGAACCTACGATGAATAAATCATTTTGAATTTTAATCAGAATATCTTTAATTTCAGGATCTAATTCCAGAGATAATGCAACGCCTAGAGAGGAATTAAGTTCATCAACCGCACCGTATGACATTATTCTTTCATCAGATTTCCATACACGAGAATTATCAAATAGTGATGTTTTACCTTCATCACCAGTTTTTGTGTAAATCTTCATAAAATTTCACAAATTGCATATCTATTAAGGGTATGTTAAAATCCATATGGTGCCAACTGATTAATCATGGATGAGATTAATCTAGGAAATGAATTATTTCTTGAAAAAAAATTTCAAGAAGCTATAAAAAAATATGATTCAATCTTGGAAAAAGAACCAAATAATTTGACTGCTTTGAATAACAAGGGTTATTCTTTAAGTAAATTAAAAAAATATTCAGAAGCATTATCATGTTATGATAAATTTTTGCAAGAAAACCCTACAGATAAGACCGTCTTGATTAACAAAATTTCAATATATAGAAAAACAAGTGAATTTAAAAAAGCAATTGAAATTTGTGATAGATTGTTGAATGATAATCCTGATGAATTTTTAGTTTTATATCACAAATTGCGCATATTGAAAAAACTAGCCAGATTTAAAGAATCTAATGAAATCTGTACAAAAATTATTAGTGTTTATCCTGAAAATGGCGAGGTATTGTATGATATGGCATCGAATTTTTTGAAATTAGGAAATATTGAACAATTTTTAAATTCATTAAAAAAAGCAGTAATTGTACTGCCTAACCTCAAAAATAAATCAAAGCAAAATAAAGAATTTGAGAATTTCTTTTCAGATGAGAGGTTTATGGATATAGTATCGTAGTAATGAACTTATTAAAGAAACGACACAGAAAAATGTGATTTCTGAATTCTTTTTTCAAATTGCAGAATTAAAAAAATTACCTCGTTCAGGCTGGAAGATTAAAGTGGGTTTAGAAAATTCAGAATCCGTTGCAGAACATTCCTACATGATGTCTGTCATGTCCATGGTATTATCCGATATGAAATCTCTCGATTCAGAAAAAGTACTCAAAATGGCCATCTTGCATGATTGGGCAGAGTCAAAAATCGGTGATTTCATGCCTGATCAAATTGGATATGATAAAAAATCTGAATTAGAAAATTATGCCATGAGTGAAATTTTAGAATTACTTCCAGAAAAAATTCAAAATGATTACCAGAACCTCTGGAATGAATTTTTACTTAGAGACACACAGGAGTCAAAACTTGTTCATGAATTAGATAAATTGGAAATGGCATTACAGGCTAAAATTTATGAAAAAGAGGTGGACCCTGAAAGAGTCAAACCATTCATCATTTCTGCAGTAGAACAAATTATAGATCCTGATGTAAAGAAAGTACTAATGGACATCTTAAAATAATTATACATCGCTTTTTGATTGTACATTATGTCTGAAAATAAGGATGAATTGATAAAAGCACAAAATGAATTAATTGGAATTTTATTTGAAATTATTAAGAGATTGCAAGCCAATAATGATTTAGATACAGAATATTTTCAAATCATTGGAAAAGAAACTAGAACAGAAAATGAAAATTCAAGATTAGATGAGATAACAAAAGAACGTACTGATAATGCAGAGATTGTTTCCAGATTATTAAAACAAATTGAATCTAATTAATGCCCACAGCTACATGAATCTCCGTCAGCACAAGTATCGTCTACAATTCTAAACTTGTCTGTCTGTTCAAATTTGGATTGTGCATAATGTGAAATATTTACAATTCGCGTTCTCACATCTTTTACATTCCAGCTTCCTTCATTTTCAAACCAAGATTCAATCTCGTCAACATCATATTTTTCTCCTTTTTCATTAATTTGTTTGAAAACATCTTTTATGAGAGATTCATTTTCAGGTGTCAAACTAGTTTTATCTTCAACTAACGTTGTTATTTCATTTAGACGCATAATAGTCGAGTTCAGTAACGGCACAAAATTATTAATTTATATCGCATTTATAATATTTCTATTACATGCAATATTTTCAAGCATTGAAAAAAGGACAGAAAAGAGTTGAAGAGTCTAGAGCATATCTAAATTCCATATCAAACGACAGAGCAATGCCTGCCTTAGCATTAAGAGATAACAAGACTAACGTATGGGAACCCGTAGGAGAAGAAAATCTCTATGCAGTTATTGATGAATCATCAGGATTTGTTTTAACAGATTCTAGTGGCTATATTGTAGCATTATGTGATGCGAAAGGTACCTCAAAATCACTAGTTCAGAGTCTAAATCAAGAACAAAAAGATAACATTGTAGAATTATTGAAAAAAGATAACATTGTAGAGTACAAAGGCAAAGTAGCTTTACCTGTGTAGATTTTATTAATGCCACCAAATATCATAGTAAGATGAACAAATATTCAGAAATCATAGAGGTTAAAGGTCATCTCATAGATTCTTTGGTTTTAACAAAAATCTTTGATAGAGTAATGGATCTTGACGGTAAATTCGAGGTCATGAAAATTTCAGTTGGAAAATTGAAAACAGATGAAAGTTATGCAAAATTACGAATTATTGGAAAAAACAATACACATTTGAGTGAAATTATGACTGCTTTGCACAGAGAGGGTGCAACTACAAAAGCTCAAAAAAAGTGTAAGACAAAATCGGCATCTAAAAACATGGTATTTCCAGATAATTTTTACAGTACTACAAACAATCATACTGCAATTTATCATAATAACAAATGGATTAATGTCGACAATATGATGATGGATAAATGTATTGTTGTAAAAGGAAATACTGCAAAATGTGTTCCAATTAGAGAAGTAAAAAAAGGCGACAAAGTAGTTGTGGGCGAAGAGGGAATTAAAGTTTCAACACCAGAACGTCCTAGAGAAGGAATGAATGTATTTCAATTTATGGGAAGTGGAAGTTCTAGTGAACGTCCAACTCAACACATTGCACGAAAAGTAGCAGAAGATATCATGAATACAAAAAAGAATAAAGGCAAAATTGTACTAGTCGGCGGTCCTGCAATTGTACACACAGGAGCTGCTGATGCAGTTGCAAAAATGATTAAAACAGGTCACATTAATGCAGTTTTAGCAGGAAATGCACTTGCAGTGCACGATGTAGAATATGCAACTTTGGGAACATCATTAGGAATGAAAGTCAAAGATGGCACATTAGCTGTTAGAGGTCATAGAAATCACATGGATGCAATTAATTCTGTTTTCAAAGCAGGTTCTTTGAAAAAAATGGTTCAACAAAAGAAACTTACACGTGGAATAATGTATGAATGTGTCAAAAAGAACATTCCATTTGTTTTGGCAGGGTCATTAAGAGATGATGGTCCACTTCCAGATGTAATTACAGACATTGCAGAAGCTCAGAGAGAATATAAGAAAGTCTTGAAGGATGCAAGCATGGTTATCATGGTATCTACAATGTTACATTCTATTGCAACAGGAAATATGCTTCCTGCAAATGTCAAGGTAATTGTAATTGACATAAATCAGCCTACAGTAACAAAATTAATGGATAGAGGAACATGGCAAGCATTAGGCATAGTATCGGATGTAGGTGCATTCTTACCAATGGTTGCAAATCAGATAGGAGGTAAAAAATGACACTGAAAGAAATAGATAATATTGATTTTGAAAAAGGAGATGGACTTGTTCCTGTAATAGTTCAAGATTCAGACTCAAAAGATGTACTTACCCTGGCATATACAAACAAAGAATCACTAGAATTAACCAAAAAAACTGGAAATTCCTGGTTTTGGAGCCGCTCTAGAAAGAAACTATGGATGAAAGGTGAAGAATCCGGAAATACCCAAAAAGTAAAAAAAATACTGGTTGATTGTGATTCAGACGCCATAATTTACTTGGTAGAACCATCAGGACCTGCATGTCATCTTGGAGAGCCAACTTGTTTTCATAACGATATGAACTGTTAGAAATCTCTTATCTGTTTTAACAATTCTTTACTTTTGTGGAGAACATTTTCAGGATAACAATTTAACATCCAGCCATTATCTATTTTTGAAAATTTCATATCATTACAGGTGACATCATATTCTTCAAGACTATTATCAAACTTCCAATCAAATCCATTTCGGATTAATGGGTCGGGATAGTTATGACCTCTTATCAAAGAGATTTCCCATAAATCCTCATCGAAATCAATTTCTGCATATAATGCATTAGGATAAAGATAGATTACATTTGGATGGGATGTGATTGCATCAAATTCTTCTGAGGTCACATATTCATTATGAAGTAAAATAATTTTTTCATATTGTGTAAGAATTTCAGGATTTTGATGAATTGTAATATCTGTGATAATTTCATAATCTAAAAGATTTAGAACTTGTAATCCATTAGCGCTGGATGTGAAAAGAGGACTATATTCCTCTTCTAGTTTTACTGTGAGACAATCGTCATCTCTAAACAAAACTCCATGAAATTCTTGGTCACAGTCTCCTCGATAAAATGTATAAAATCCAGGTTCAGAATAGGCCGCAGCAGTGAATATTGGAAAAACTACCGCCGATTTTTTGTTATTTTTTAATTCATCATAAATCATCATGTTAGACGGATCAAGTTCATAAAAAACATCGCGCCAAATTTTCTCTCCATCGATTATTTCAAAATCATTTTCATATGCCATAACTTTAAACAAAGATGGAACATTTGTCTGTATTAATTTTCGTGGCTCTTCAGATTTCATAATTTCAACATCTTCAGAAATTTCATTTTTTTCATCAGATGAAATAAACGAGAATACTCCAATACCAATAATCAATACTATAACAGGTATGACAATTATTTTGATATTCATTGGTTTAATTTGGATTTGATTAATTCAAGTGTTTTGACAGGATCTGCCTTTCCTTTTGTTTTCTGCATGACCTTTCCAACCAAGAAATTTACAGTTTCAGGACGTTCTTTAGCATCAATAACTGCCTGTTTTTCATCTTCAAAGATTTGTGAAATTATGGCATCAATTTCAGAAGAATCTGAAACCTGTCCAAGATCCATTTCCTCAAGTATGGTTTTGGTATCTTTACCAGAGTTTACTATTTCTTGAAGTGCAACTTTTGCAGAATTTCTAGTAATTGTTTTTGCATTAATTGCATCAATCAAATCTGACAAATGTTTTGGAGTAATTTTTGATGTTTCTTGTTTTTCTTTAGTGTCTATAAAACCAATAACATCTGTAGTAATCAAATTTGCAATATCTTTTGCATTATGTTCTGAATATGCATTTTCAAACAATTTTGAATAGTATTTGTCGGATGCGATAATTTCTGCAACCTGTGGAGCAATATCGAATTTTTGAATATATCGTTCTTTTTTGGAACTAATACTCTCAGGCATGTTTTCTTTTAAGACATCTCTTGTATCCTGCTCAATTTTTACCCAAGGAATATCATTTTCCAAGAAATATCTATAATCTTGATCTTCTTCCTTGCTTCTTGAGCTTATTGTGATTTTTCTTCTATCATCCCAATGTCGAGTCTCCATCGCAATCTCAATATCTCTTTCAGCTAAGCTTTGTTGACGTGTTAATTCAAAATGTAATGCTTTTTCCAAATCATGAAAAGAACCAATATTTTTGATTTCAACTTTATTTCCGCCTTCGATAGACACATTTCCATCTGCACGCATTGCACCTTCCAACCCCGGTTCTGCTACACCAAGATTTTCTAGTAAATCAGAAAGAATGTTTAGGAAAAGTCTTACTTGTCTTGGGTTGTCAAAATCAGGATCAGTTACAATCTCAACAAGCGGAGTTCCTGCACGATTATAATCGACTAGTGTGATTTTTGTTCGGTCGGATGCACCTTCATAAATTAATCTGCCAGGATCTTCCTCAAGCTGAATACGTCTAATTTTGATTTTTTTACCTTCAACATCAACATAGCCTTCTCCTCCGACACTCATATCTCCATAAACATTGAGTTGAGTAATCTGGAAGTTTTTAGGTAAATCTGGATAAAAATAATTTTTACGGAAAAATGCAATTTTTTCAGGAGTCTGACAGTTTAAGGCCATAGCAATGCTTGTAGCAGATTCAACAGCTTTTTGATTTAATCTTGGAAGGGAACCTGGAAGACCCATACATACAGGACAAATGTTATGATTTGGTTTGAATTCCCGATAATTTGCCTTACAAGAACAGAATAATTTACTTTCAAGTTTTGTTAATTGACAATGAATTTCTAATCCGATTTTGGTCATAATGGTACCTCCGGAAGATTGGTTTTTGTTTCTAATGCATATGCAGCTTGAAATAACGATTTTTCTTCCAAACTGTTTGCCATGATTTGCATTCCTACTGGCAATCCATCAGATACTCTATAAGGAACAGAAATTGCAGGTTTCCCAGTAAGATTTGCAGTTACAGTATTGTAATCTAACAACATGAGGGTAACAGGATCATCGATTTTTTCTCCAAATTTGAATGGTTGAACAGGGGCAGTAGGTGCAATTAGATAATCATATTTTTCAAATGCTGAATTAATTTCTGAAATTAGTTTAGATTTTACTTTTAATGCCTTTAAGAAATATTTACCCGCATGTCCTGCAGAAGGAACAAATCCTCCAAGAATTATTCTTCGTGTAACTTCAGGTCCGAATTTCATTCTAGATTTAGATATGTATGAATTATATTCATATCCTTCAGATTCCATTTCATATCCATAACGAATGTTATCATAGCGTGCAAGATTACTACCAGCTTCAGTGGATGTAATCGTGTAATATGCTGCAACAGTATAAGGAATTGTGGGTAATGTAACTTCCTCACACGAAGCACCTAAACTCTCAAAGTCATTTATTGCATCTTTTGTTGCAGTGGAGACTTCTGATGAAAGACCGTCAGTAGTAGTCATTTCTTTTATAATTCCAATTTTTTTACCTTCAATTCCATTTTCAATATCTTTCAAATAATCTACATGGTTGTTGTCAATGGTTGTATCATCATTAGCATCCTGACCTGCAATTATGTTCAACAAAAATGCAGAATCCTTAACAGTTTTAGTCATAGGACCAATCTGCTCTATACTATTTGCATAGGAAATCAATCCATATCTGCTGATTAATCCATATGTAGGTTTTAGGCCTACTACCGAACAAAAACTAGCAGGATTTCTAACAGAACCACCCGTATCAGACCCTAATGATGCAAGACATTCGTTTGCAGCTACAGAAGCAGCACTACCTCCAGAAGAACCACCAGGTACATAATCGAGATTCCAAGGATTTTTTGTAGGGCCATATGCACTAAATTCAGTTGTAAGACCCATGGCAAATTCATCCAAATTTGTTTTTCCTGTAATTACTGCATCTTCATTTTGTAAACGATTTACCACAGTTGAGGTATACGGGGCAATGAAATTTTCTAATATTTTTGAAGCACAAGTAGTCTTAGTACCTGTAATACAAATATTATCTTTAATTGAAATTGGAAAGCCATAACATTGACCAATTTTTTCTCCAGAAGAAATTTTTTGATCAATTTTTTTTGCGTCATTAATTGCAGATTTATTTAAAGAAAGATATGCGTGTACATCAGCATCTACATCTTTTATTCTCTGTAAAGTTGCGGCAGTAAATTCTTCAACTGTGAATGTCCCGGATTTTACATCTTCAATGTATTTTAGTATAGACGTGTTAAGATTCATTTAATTCATCTTTGGAGCACGAACATAATGTTCACGGAAGTTCTTTAATGATTCTATTAATTTTTTATCATGAGGAATAAATTCATCTTTTCTTAATTCTGTTAATGATTTCTCTTGAGAGGTGATTTCTTCTGATGAGAGGTCTATTTGATCAAGAATATCAAAATATTCGAGCATTTTTTTAACTCTTCCAACATGCTCGCCATGATCTTCAAGATCAATTTTCATTAATTCCGCTACCCTGATAATTTCATCTTCATTCACCAATTTTTTTACCTAATGAATTTAGTAATGACTAAAATATAATACAATATGTAATACTCATACATTATGAAATTAATTTTGATGTTAGTTTTTTCCATTTCTATAGTAACATTAGCCCCTACAGCATTTTCAGAATCTGTTCCAAATTGGGTGAAAAATACTGCAGGATGGTGGGCAACGGATGCTATTTCTGAATCAGAATTTGTTAATGCAATTGAATTTCTAATAAATGATAAAATCATTGTTGTATCGCCAATCTCTAGTAATGAATCAAAAGATGCAATTCCAAATTGGGTGAAAAATACTGCAGGATGGTGGGCAACGGATGCTATTTCTGAATCAGAATTTGTTAATGCAATACAATATTTAATTAGTGTAGGAATTATTGTTCTAGATAATCATAACAATTCTATTATTTGTCCCACAGTTACAAACACAGGAAAACTTGACTTTAGTGATACTAGAACTACATGGTTTTTTGATGAATATGGATATATGAAAACAGAGGATAGAATAAATTGGAAGAATTGCAATCTTAATGGTGCAATATTACATAGCATTTATTTGGATGATGCAAATCTTGAAGGAATTAATTTCTCAAATGGAAAATTTATCAAAGTACATTTTGAAAAATCAAATCTATCTGGCACGGACATGCAACGAACGATATTTGTAGATTCAAATTTTTCTGATGCGAATTTATCAAATGTGAATCTAAGTCATACAATTTTTGCAGGACAACCGGAACATCAAGATACTCTCTTTCAGGGTGCAATTTTAAAAGGTGCAGATTTATCTAATTCAATATTTACAGGAATTGATTTTAAAGGAAAAGATTTGTCTGGAGTGAATTTTGAAAATGCAGATTTATCTAATTCTAATTTTGAAGATTCAAAATTATATCAATCTAATCTTTCAAATTCTAATTTAAGAAATGCACATTTTGAAAACGTTGATTTAGATAAAAAGATTTTAACAAATGCAAACCTTCATGGTACAATTTTTGATACCAAAACAAAAAAAATTCCAAAAGCTGATTACACGGATAAAAATTTATCAGGAAAAGATTTCCATAATCAGGATCTTTCATATTTTATTTTCAAGGGTGCTAATTTGGAAGGTGCTAATTTTGAAAATGCAATTTTAAAAGGTGCAGATTTATCAGGTGCTAATTTGTCGGGGGCTAATTTATCAGGAGTGATTTTAGGGTCTGCTAGCTGGGGAGGTGACCCCTGTATGAATAATGAAAAACATTGTATATCGTACTCAAAACAACAAACTGGAGCTAATTTAAGCAATGCAGATTTAACAAATGCAATTTTAAAAGGTGCAGATTTATTCAATGTAAATCTAGATGGAGCCAATCTTACAAATGTTGATTTTTCAGAAGCATATTTAACAAATGTAGATTTATCTGGGATGAATCTTTCAAATGCAAAATTTATCAAGAGTAAATTATACCAGACAGATCTAAGGGGTGCAGATTTAACAAATGCAGATTTTTCAGGGGCATATATGAATGAGGTATACTTAACAAATTCTAATTTAAAAAATGCAAATTTACAAAATACTGTTGGTTGGGACGGTTGTAACAATCCATGTAATATGATTTTATCAAATGCAAATCTGTCTGGAGTAGATTTATCTCACATTACTCAAACTAAAGCAATATTTGATGTGTACTTGAGAGGAGCTAATTTATCAAATTCAAATCTGTCTGGAGTAGATTTTTCAGATAAAGACTTGTCTGGAGTAGATTTTACGAATGCAAATATCATAGACATGAATCTAAGAGATTCAGATTTAACAAATGCAATAATTGACAGAAAAATAACAAGCAACCCGATGTTTTCTGAAACATCGCTACAAAAATTTACTAATCAAGGATTAGATTTCACCATTATCAATCAAGATGATTTTAAATTTAATAAAAAAGATCTATCATTCTCAATTTTTACTGAAATGGATTTATCAGGAAAAGATTTATCCAAATCAATTTTTACAAATGCATTTTTTTTGAATGCGAACTTAAAAAATGTTAATTTTTCAGAGTCAGATTTAACTGAATTGTTTTTGGAGAATACCGATTTATCAAATTCAAATCTTCATAATGCAAATTTAGATTACACATTATTACAAGGTAGTAATCTCTCAAATACAGATTTATCAGGCGTATCATTTGTTTATACAGATCTTCGAAGTGTAAATCTAGCAAATTCCAATCTAACTGATACATATTTTTCAATTTCATCTTTAGAAAATACTAACTTTGAGAATGCTAATCTAGACCAAACTCAGTTTGTACAAGTAAAATTAAATGAAAAAAACAATCTAAATTTAGATAATGCAATAATTCCAACGTTTATTCTTTCAGAATTAAAAAACATCGAGTTTCCAGATATTTTAGACAAGTTTATTTTTCAAGATTCAACATTGGAAAATATAGATTTATCAAATAAAAAAATAAAAGCATCTTATTTTGGATATTCTAATCTTATTAATACCAATTTTAAAAATTCTGATTTATCAGAATACATAGATACAATGATATTTCCAAAATCAGAAGTGTCCGATTTGGAGTGGGAACAATTAAGACCAGAAATATCGGATGTTTCAAATGTTAGTTTGAAGGAAGTTAAGGAAATAAATGGCAATGTGGAACTATTACTTGTATTTTACAATAACTTCCATGATGCCAATTTAGAAAATATAGAATTTGAAGGTGCGAATTTGGAAGGTGCAGATTTTTCATTTTCTAATCTAAAGGGTGCTAATTTAAAAAATGCCAACTTGAACAATGTATTCTTTGTAAATGCTAATTTGGAAGGTGCTAATTTGGAAGGTGCTAATTTGGAAGGTGCTAATTTGGAAGGTGCTAATCTCAATTGTATAAATAATTCAATATGCAATTAAGGTGTTAATCTATCAACATCTCTTGGATAAAATGTTGTATCTCTAATATTTTCAGTTCCTGTTAACGCCATCATTAGTCGTTCAAGGCCAATACCACATCCGGCATGAGGAGGTACACCGAAATCAAATATGTTCAAATGATAACCAAATGCTTCGGTTTTCATTCCTTTATTCTTCATTCTATCTTCTAATTCAGATTTCTTTTCAATTCTTGTACTTCCGGACGATAATTCTAAATCACCCCACATCAAATCAAATGATTCTGAAGTTTTTGGGTCATCCTTCTTTACTTTCACATAGAATGGTTTTGGACCCATAGGCCAATCTACAATAAAATAAAAACCACTCAAACCTATTTTTTGTAGATTTTTTGGATACAAATCATCGCCCCACTGAGCCTTAACACCTGCAGCCTGCATTTTTTCAATTAATTCTGCATATTTGTAACGAGGAATTTTGTCAGGTACATCAGGTACAGTAAATTCCACATCAGGATTTTCTTTTACAAAATTTTGAACAGTTGAAATACAGCTCTTGATGAGTTCTTCAATTCTATCCATAACATCATTGTAGTCAACATATGCCTCCTCAAAATCTATTGAAATTGCTTCAGACAAATGTCGATTTGTTCTAGAAGGTTCTGCTCTGAATATAGGTGCAATTTCAAAAACTTTTTCAAAACTCATTGTTAACTGTTCTTTATACAATTGCGGACTCTGAGCCAAAAATGCTTCCTTGTTATAGTAAAATATTGGGAATAATGCAGCACCACCTTCAGTTGCAGTGGCAATCATTTTTGGAGTATTAACTTCCACAAAATCTTCTTTTCCCAAATAATCTCGTAACGCTTTCAATGTAACACTTCTTGCAAGAAAAATTTTCTGTAAAACATTTCGTCGTAAGTCAATTGCTCGTACCTCTAACCTAGTATCAATGTTTTTTACAGTTTTTGCATATGGTTCAAATGGCGGTATTTTTTCAACCTCTGAGAAAACCCTCATTTCACTTGGAACTACTTCGATCCCGGTGGGAGATTTTTCATTTTTTCTAGTTTTTCCAACTACTGCAATTGAAGAATGTTCTTTAAGATGAGATAGTTTTTCACGAATGTCATCATCGCATTCACCACTTTTTGTTATAACCTGAATGTTTCCTAATTTATCACGAATTGTGGCAAATACAATATTTCCATGACCGCGAACTGTAACAACCCATCCCATAACAGTTACCTCAGTACCTTCATTCAAGGAATTTAGTTCAGTTGAATAGTGGGTTCGTCTAAGATCTCCCAGTTCGGTTCCAATCATTTAGTTTAAAGTAATTTTTTGGGTTTATTTTACATTTGGTTTACAATTTTTATTTTAGAATTGAATCAACAATTCATGAATACACGAGAACAAGCTATTGCCTACATATCAGGAGCAATTGCCACATATTCCCTTAGAAAAGAGAGAGGAGAATTAGAAGATCAGGCATCAATGTATGATTTTCTAGCGAAAACCATTCCAAATGATCTTGAATCTGAAGCAAAAATCGAGCTAATTGATGAGATCTTTCAATATGTGTCAACCAAATTATCTAGGGAATAGATTCAAAAAGCCAATCAGATAAGAAAAATTACTCTTGACAAGCATTGCAACTTTAGGGTCACACTGTTCATTACAAGTTTTGAAAGGTGCAAAAGATGAAGGATTCAAAACAATACTAGTTTGTGAAAAAAAACGTGAAAAATTATACCGAAGATTTTCATTCATTGATGAATTAATCATAGTTGAAAAGTTTTCTGAAATATTAAATCAAGAAATACAGGATAAGCTCAAACAGCAAGATGCGATTTTAATCCCTCATGGCACATTAATTGCACAAATGAGCTCTGAAGAGATAGAATCCATTAGCGTACCAATTTTTGGAAATAAATGGATTTTACGATGGGAATCAGATAGAGAAATGAAAGAAAAACTCATGAGAGAAGCAACCCTTCCGATGCCAAAACCAGTGACAGAACCAAAAGATATTGAAAAATTGGTAATTGTGAAAAGACAAGGAGCGGCAGGAGGTAAGGGCTATTTCATGGCAGCCAACGAAGATGATTACAATACAAAAAGAAATCAGTTAATTTCTGAAGGAATAATTTCTGAAGATGAAACACTATACATTCAAGAATATGCAGCAGGTGTTTTAGCATATTTACAATTCTTTTACTCACCATTAACTGGAGAATTAGAATTCTTTGGCGTTGATCAAAGACATGAATCAGATATTGAAGGATTGGGAAGAATTCCATCCGAACAACAATTAAAATCAAAAAAAGTTCCATCTTTCAATGTAATTGGTAATAGCCCACTTGTGTTAAGAGAATCGTTATTGGATGAAGTTTACACAATGGGCGAAAATTTTGTGGAAGCTGCAAAAAGAGTTGTTGCCCCCGGAATGAACGGTCCATTTTGTATAGAAGGCGTTTATGATGAGAATGCTAAATTTACATCGTTTGAATTTTCAGCAAGAATTGTTGCAGGAACTAACATCTACATGGATGGTTCCCCATACTATTCATTGTTATTTAATGAAAATATGAGCATGGGAAAAAGAATTGCAAGAGAAATAAAACTTGCAGAAGGAAAAAATCAGATAGAAAAAATAGTTACCTAGAATTATTGTAAGGCTCTAGGAATCTTTTTGATTAGATGTGAAATGGATATTCTACCAGGACCACTAACGACTACGACCAGACTTGCGGCAAGTAGAATTAAATCAAATTCATAACCACTGTCGCCTGTTAAACTGGTTGCACCTTTTACAAGGAAAATTGCTCCAAGCATCACGATGGACAATAATGCACCAGATATTCTTGTTAGAACTCCAATTAAGAGTAGAATTCCCGGCACAAATTCTGCTAATGCAATTGGAATCTGCATTTCTGCGGGAATGCCCATACTTGAAATCCATCCACCAAATCCAGGATTTCCAAATTTTCCAAATCCATGAATTATGAAGATAACTCCAATTGTTGCACGCATTCCCATGTGTGCAATATCATGAAGTTTACTTGTAGAAAGTTCTGCATTCATAATTTTTGTGATTTAATTTCACTTAATAACCAATGGGTATGTTCTATAATTCAACTAGAACGTTAATGTCATTCGTATGTGATCAATTCCAACTCTTTGGAATACATTGCCTTCTTCAATAAAGCCACATTTTTTGTAAAATTCCCTTACAGAATATATTGAATCTAATATTATTTGGGAAAATCCAATTTTAGAATAGTATTCTTTTAGTTGTAAAATACAATTTCTTCCATAATTTTTTGTTCTAAAATCTTTGAGAATTGCCATTCGTTCTAATTTTACAATTTTTTCCATAGAAAGCATTCTAACAGATCCAACAATTTTTTGTCCATCAAATATTAGGAAATGATCACACAATTCATCATTTTTATCAAACAATTCTTGTTTTGAAATTCCTAATTCGTCATGAAAGACCGATTCTCGAATATCTCGAACATGAGAGAAGTCTTTATCATTAAAATTTAATTTTAAAAGATTTGTTTCAACCATGAATTAACTACTTTTCATTATTCTTGTTAGGGTATAGATGTAAAGTTGCATCATTATTATCAAAAGTGATTTCTGCCCTTCCAATTCTACTTTTGTAAAGTTTAACTTTTTTACCTTCTACAAAATTAAAGGTGTCAATTTCAACCAAAGTTAATTCTTCTAATTTTACAAGAGTTTTGTAAACCGCAGATAATGAAATGTTTAATTCTTCAGCTATCTTAGGTGCATCCTTAGAATCCTTAATTATTGAGAATAATACTGAACGATGACATGCATTAGTCAAAGAATCCATGATTTTTTGAGTAATATCGTATTCACTTAATTGTAGAATGTTTGGTTTAGGTAAGGCTTCACGAACGATACTCTTTTTCTGGTTATTTGTTGTCATTAGGAGTCAAGGTTAATGATGCTTCAGGTTTTTTTATACTTATCTCGGCATCTTTAATTCTGCTTCTGTAAACTTTGAATCTTCTACCTTTTTCAGAAATTTGCCAACTATCCACATGAATCAAGGTAAGTTCTTCCAAATCAGAGATTTTTTTGTACACCGAACTCAACGGGATTTTATGTTTTTCAGATAATTCTGCTGCCGTTTTTCCTTTCCTAATAATTGAAAAAATGATTGCACGGGATTCAGCATCGGCCAACATTTCAATAACTTTCTGAGTAACATCATATTTTTTTAATTGAGGTAAAGTTACTCGTTTTGCCATATATGGTGAAAAGTTTAAGATTATTTAAGAGTCAATACATATTCTTAGAATTTAGAATGAAGATGTGGAATAAGTTAATGGCAAGGAAAACCTGCTGCATGTCTCATATCATGGGTTAATTCATGAATAAACATTTCATCAAATGCTTGTTCACCCATAACGGTACTGAAAATATGTCCTTGATCAAAACCTACTACAAATAAACCAAATCCAAATACAAGTGCTAATACTGCAATTGCGACTTTAGAAACACCAGATGTTGTAATAGTAGTTTGTTTTTGAGACATAGATTTTTTGAGATATACAATATATTTAAAGTAATTGAAAAACGTTTCATAGTATGAAGATCTATTTTTTGGCAATCCCGATAATAATCGGGATTATTATCGGCGTAGGGTTGACGAGTAATTTTGAAAAATCATCAGATGATTCATCGATTTTGAATAAAGAAAATCTAATACAAGGATCTACAATGTTGGGCAATCCAAATGCCAAAATCACAATAGTAGAATTTGGGGATTACCAATGTACTTTTTGTTACAAGTTCCATGATGAAACAATGAAGAAAATTACTCAAGAATATATCAAAACCTCAAACGTGAATTTCATCTACAAGGATTTTCCACTAAATGGTGAACAATCCATATTGGCTTCAGAGGCATCATATTGTGCACAAAAACAAAACAAGTTTTGGGAATACCAC
>CACDFH010000007.1 GCA_902552015.1 uncultured marine group I thaumarchaeote
ATTTTTGATAACAGCTGTAAGAAAACAACAAGGATTAGAAAATCACAGGGATTTAGCCAAATGGATAGTTAGACAAAGAATTGAGAGAGGATTAGTCACATCATTTGGAAAGACTTTGCAAAAAATAGCAAGAGAGTTTTCGGATGAAAAAACAACAAAAGGTTTTACTATGACTTTAAAAAAAAGAAACAAAAAATATAATTTGATAATCACATCAGGACCAAATCCATATGCTAAACGGCAAGCGAGTGATTTAAGAAGACAATTTATTATTTCAAAAAAAAATGATAAAAACTCTATACCTATTTTAGGCATGTGCTATGGAGATGATGACGCTGTATCCTCAATTGTAAAAACAGAGTTAAAAGATTTCAAATATTATGTGGGCAGAGATTTTTGGAGTTTTATTTCAGGTGAAAAAAATTGTAGAGATAAAATATTAAAAATTATGAATGATGTTAGTTATTCATTTAAAGAATTACATACAGAGAATATTCAAAATATTACCAATCAAAAAATTGATGAGATTGAGAAAATGTTAAAAACAAGATATGGAAAAGATTCAGTTAAATTTTGGAAGAAAATCATTGAAGATCTTTACATTTAAGAAATGATGTTTATATTTAAAAAATTGAGTGTAGATTTATGAAAGTAGATCAGATAATCAATGCAGATTGTTTAGATGAATTAAAAAAATTCAAAGATAATACTGTAGATCTTATTGTGACATCACCACCATATGCAGGAAAGAGAAAAGATGATTATGGTTCTGTTTCAACTGGAAAGTATGTTGAATGGTTTTCGCCAATCACTAAAGAACTATTACGTGTTTTAAAACCAACAGGCTCTTTTGTACTTAACATAAAGGAACCAGCTGAAAACGGTGAGCGCTCTACATACATTATTGAATTGATTTTAGAAATGAAAAAACAAGGATGGAAGTGGACTGAAGAGTACATCTGGAGAAAGACTACATCTTTTCCAGGAAAATGGAATAATAGATTTAGAGATGGATGGGAAAGATGCTTACACTTTACCAAAGAAAACCCAAATCCAAGGATAGTTATTTCAGATTCAGGTAAAAAAACAAAAATAAATTTTACAATGAATCAAGATGCAGTTAAAATTCCAGTAGGTGATTGGGCAGATACTAGATTGAAAAAGCAAAAAAATGGCAAACTAGTTGACCGGGAAGAACATGAGCTAGATATAGGAGATAAATTCAGAAGAACATCAAATTCTAAGAGTGGGCTTGGCAGACAGGTAGGAAATTGGCTAAAAAGACATAATGTAAATCCCGATAATGTACTAGAGGAATATTCAAAGGCGAAAAATAAGGTCTTTTTGAACGCAGATAATGTACTTGAATTTGCACCAATTACAAAAGACAAAGGACACAGTGCTGCATTTCCAGATCAACTGCCAGAATTTTTCATAAAGTTATTCACAAATGAGGGAGAATTAGTACTAGACCCATTTGTTGGTTCTGGCACTACAGCATATGTTGCAAAAAAATTAGGACGCAAATACATTGGAATTGAAAAAGAAGAAACGTACGCAGAAGAAGCTAAAGATTTGATTAAACAGGCCTGAAAGATCATTTTAATACTTTACAGAGTAGATTTTTTCATGGTCACATACCAAACCATCAAGGATTATGTGAAAGAAAAGCATGGAATTAACATAAAATCTTCATGGATTGCACATGCAAAAGAAGAGTATGGTGTTAAAGTAAAAAAAGCAGATAATAGAAAAGGTGAAAGAAAATGGCCATGCCCAAAGAAACGTTTGCCTGTCATCAAAGAAGCCTTTGAGCATTTTAAGATGATTTAGATTTTTTAATTAGAAATTTTGTCAATAGATGGATTCATAGCTCAGCATGGATAGAGCGGGTGGCTTCGGACCACCAGGTCGGGGGTTCAAATCCTCCTGGGTCCGTACATTCTTAAAAAAATTTAATAATTTACAGATCAAATATTTACATGAATTTAGAGGAGTTAGAAAAACACGTAAGATATTGTATAGAAATTGAAGATTTAACATCTCTATACATTATTCAATATCTTCTATATCATGAAATTGAGACTAGACAAGGAATTTGGCAAGGATTAATCAAAATTTTACCTGGACAAGAAGAGATAACAGAAGATGAATGTCCCAAATGCGGTAGAAAAAAAGAAGATGAATATGGCTGGGAAAAACAAGAGTTGTATTCACCAGATAAAGATGTAGAAGATATTCGACACAAATACATTACATACGTGTGTCAATATTGTGCATATTCAGTAGTTAAGAATCTAGATACAGGTCAGATTAACATTCCTATACAGAGACATGTAGAAACTAGTTTTGATGTAAGCTTTTCTCTATTACGAGAGAAAAATTTCATTAGAACGGATAGAAATAAGATGAATGCATTCATGCTTGCATTAGAAAAACCTCCAGAAAAATATCCACAGACAAAGATAACAGAGATTCAACAACTCTGTTTAAAAATAATAGATGAACGGATCGGTGTCTTTGGATGGGATGAAATGGCCGATATAGACGCTCCAATCTTTATTGACGACACTGATGAAGCCATAAGGGCATATGAAGAAATTGCAAGACAAACAAAGGAAGATTCTCAATCTAAAAATGATTTCAGAAAAATTCGTAAATACAGAGACATAGATTTCAGAGACTTCAAAGAATTAGATTTTATCAAAAAGGAGAGTACAGAAAAAGAACTTAGAGAAAAGATCAAAGAGACACTAGAGAAGATTACTGAGGATAATTCTGCATTATTTAACACAGGAGATGATCTAGAATGGATAAAAAATAAGCCAAAAGAAGAACAAAACTGCATACATATCAAGTCCCTTCTTGATGCAACAGAAAAGCAACTACGAGAATTATTAATATGGAAAGGGTTTGAAATATCAAAAAATTGGTTACCAAAGGGTCTAATAGACAAAAAAGAGTTTATCCGCAAAAAACAAGAAACTGCGTTAAAACAGTTTAGTGGAAATCCTAAAATTCTTACACCTGAAAGGCAGTTTTTGAATGCAATTACTTTAGGAGAATTAATAGAAATTATAATTTACACTCAACGTAATCATAAAATTTTCTCTGATGTTTTTGAAGATTTTAAACAAATGGAGGTTTATTTCTTAAAGGAATTAAAAATATTACGAGATCAGATGGCGCATAATGACGAACAAATTTCATGTACAGACGATTTAGTTGCAAAAACTAAAACTGTGACTAATGAAATTAATTCACAGATTCTAGCCTGGAGAGGAATATGAGATTAAAAAATCAGATTATTTCTGAAATGATTGATTCTAATTCCGTTCTTAGTTCACTACCCTTTGTATAATCAGGCTTTAGGGGATTCATCTTTCTACTTCTCAACTCAAACTCCCATTTTTTTGTCCAGACATCTTTAGAATTAATTGCAATACATGAACCACCATGCTTTTCAATCATTGAAAAACACGGAATATCGCTTGGACCATCTCCCAGGTAAATCATATTCTCAAAGGGAACTCTTCGTTGCGACTCTTCTACAAAGTTGTTAACGTTGTATGGCTCTTCTCTAATGTTTGAGGTAATTCCTTTGTTTATGGCAAAGACAAATTTTGTTTTTTCTGTGAATGTTATGGATGATTTTATGCCTGCAATTACTCCATTTTTTTCATATAAACTTCCACCAAAAATGTCGGTAAATGATTTTGAAAGTGATGTTCCTTTCATGAGAGATTCTATTCCTGATGATACAACATATCCTTCTACGTTTACATCAAATTCTGCATTAATCTCATCAACGAAGGTATCTGCACCAGGAAAAACATCAAGTGATGCACCAAATGCTGCAAGTTTTGCGTTTGTGTTTTGTTTAATTTTTCCTTCTTGGATTAGAGTTACCAAATTTGTCATCCATGCAATAGGTGGATCCCACTTTTGCTTTACCTGAATGTCAATTTCATCCCAAAAGTCTTGTGGCTCAAATCCGTTATCTTTTAGCAGTAAGCTTGGTGCATCAGGCATTAGGGTATTGTCACAGTCTGAAATTATTGCGATAGTTCTAGTCATACATCGAATCCGAGACTTGTCCTGCTGAATACAATATGTTTTTGATTGCTACGTGGCCTAAATCATCAATTTTATCAAGATATTTTTTTGGTAACTTGTGCCATCGTCCTCCTTGAAGAATAAATTCTAGATATTCGTCTGATGGTCCCAAATACGGCGGTTGTTTTGGGATCTTGTCTTCATATGCAACATATGTTGTTGCTTTGTAAGTTTTACCAGTTTGAACATCAACCACATTTACTGGAAATCTTTTGTAATCTCCACTTTGTGTACCTTCATAGCCATCAAGAATTTCAAATTCTTCTTCTGTACAAGAATAGATAACTCCAAAAACAACACCATTTTTTCGTGGCATTATGTTGGAATAAGTAGTGGCTTGTTCTTTTCCGTCAACTTCACCTAAACCTGCATCTTTGTTAAATTTGAATTTGAATCCTTTTAATTTTACTAGCTTGACGTCGTAAATTTTTTTGAAAATTTCATAATTTTCTTTTGAAATAACGAAATCACGAACATGTTCTTGAAAATCACACTCGTCATTTTTACAAATTGGACAGGTATCAGGTTCTTCTCCGCCAAGTACTTCATCAGGATCATATCCATTTGCTGCTAGACGACCAATACGTTCCTCGTAACGTTGTAGGTCCAGATTACTTCCATATGCAAAATACCATTGTTTTCTAGCCATTTTTGAACCACTCCTTTGCGTCGTTCTTCACTATCTCATAATGACTTTGAAACATGTGTATTTGCACTTCCTTCCATGTATCGTAGCCATATCCGCATATCCCACAAAAAACCTCATCGTCTGGATCACCACCCCATAATTCGTGCCAATTGGTTGGGTCAACATCTGTAATCATAGTCAAGTTCTCACCGTTTGCTTTACCTTTCGTTTTGATCTAGGTGGAGACGAAGGACCTCCAGAACTCTTGTTAGATTTGCTGCCAGGTTTTCCTTTACGATTTCCAGAACCTATAGATCGTTGGTACAACCAGGTAACAATTTCTTTTAGTGGAACAGGTTCAGGATTTTCAGACCAGATTTCTGCTTGTGTTGGAATGGATTTTTCATTCTGTTTCGAGTCATTATCGGATAATTTTACTGGTGCTGCTAACGAACCTGTTTCAGGCATAGAATCTAGTGTGAAAACCCCATATTGAAATCCGCCTAGTATTTGTGAAAAGGTCAAGTATGGATTTTTTACATTTTTTGCAACTTGTTCATTAACAAATATTGGGTATTCTACAAGCCAAACTTCTATTGCAAGACTAGGAATAATAAGACGATCAGGGTTTATGTCAAGTTTTAATTGTGTTATAGCCTCAGGTGGGAGATGTTTTTTCAGATGATCATGTAATGCGTATAATATTGATCTATTTGTGAGAACCAAAATTTTTTGTCTAGCATCAACAAATCTGTCTAATGTGTTAATTTTAGATTTTACAATTCTCAGTTGTCCTCTTTTCATTACCTTTCTATTTTCCATATTTACATTAGGTACAATGGATATTGCGATATCAATGGAGTTTTGATTTAAAGCTACAAGATCTGTATCTGGATCAAGTTCTTTGCGTATTTTTTTTTGTGCTTGAACTCTCGATAGAATTTCAACATCGTTGTTAAAATGAAGTTCCAGAGTTTCCTTTACGAATCTACGTATAACACTTGGACTTAGCTCTTTAGGTCTTGATTGTTTTTTTGATTCGCTCATGTGAATTCAATAACTCCCCCATCTTCAGGTACTTCTAAAATTACCTGTTGATGTTTTTCTAATCGATGATGTTTAGCTGTGTTTCGATCAATATTTACATAAAGAGCCCCAACATCAAGAATTGGCACACCTTGACCCTGAATGGCATGTTCATCAGTTATCCAAAGGCCGAAGAGTATGATTTTATTTTGTTGCTGTCTAATTTTTTCATATTCTTTTTTCAATTCATCCAAATCATCAGACTCATTATCTGTATGACCCACAATATAGGCTACATCAGTTATGACTGAAAGATTGACTTGATGTAAAAGTTCATTGCATTTTTCAACAAAATCTTTTGCGGTATATCCTATACGTTGATCACTATGTGGTTTTGGAATATCAAAGAAATATCCATGACCTGAAAGTGGCTCTATAGGGATATGACTATGAGATAATTTTCTTGCCAAAGGATTGTCTCTGCGGAATTTATCATAGTGAGATGAAGCATTGTCAAATGGGATATTGAGCGGTCTAACCAATTGATCAGTGAGGTCATTAATGTTAAAATCTTTTACCATTTTGATTAAACACCCCACTGACTATCAGAGTCGTCAAGTCTGGTATGTCTGCCCTTGATTTGCTCAAATCTCGTATTAGGTCGTAAGGACTTCAAGAATCCGTCCGCGATGAAGAATTCATCTAGTAATTCCTCACCAATATCATTACATTCTTTTGATGTAAGGCCGTGCGTTTCGGTGAATTTCTTAATTGTCTTTGCTACGCCCTCCTGAAATCTTGTATGAGGAATATTTTTGATTGTGCCTGTAGCATATACTGCTACAAACTCCACCACAAATTGCTCACGCTCAGTAAGTTGTTCAAGTTCTTCCCAGTATTGTGGAAGAGCTGTTTCAGGCTGAAATATCGTAGTCAGATGTTGGTCGGCAGAATTACTGAGTTTCCATGCCTCGTCATTGGTCACGTGACGTGCCCGTGCATCTTTTAGGATGCAGAGGGTTTTAGCTGCCCGCTCTGGTGGAACACGTGAGACATCTCTGACCAACTTGATGGACACGTAATGTGCGAGGAATTTCTCATTATCTGTTAACATACAGACACCTCTTTTCTGTTACTCCACCAATTGCGGCAACGGCCACACTTTTGCAATAGCCTGGTTGCCTTGGACGGATGGGTGAAGATGGAATTGCAACTAACGCAGCGCAAGGTTTGCCTCCTTGTTCTTTGATCTTCTATTCTTACGGACACCTCTATGGAAGTTTCTCACCCACAACTCCTGATTTGTAGTATCCAAGATACATCGCTTAATGCATCTGCCCTTGAACAATTAGATGTCCTCCTTGTCTAATCGTTTTGAGATCTTTTGCAGTATGTCCGAACCACTGTCTGTAATACTTATGCGAGTCTTTCGTCTAGCATTGCAGCTAGAATTAGTTACAATTTCAACTAAACCATGTTTTTCGAGGTCGGCAATAATTTCTCTAAGTGTGGCCATGCTGTATTCTCCTATTGTTGTTTGAAAAAAAAGAAGGAGAGGATAGGTATTCTGCATATTCTGCTTGTACCTCATCCAATTCATCATTTGGAACTGTGTCGCTTGGTGCTAAGATGACGTCGCCGCGTTGATCATCGGCAAAGTCATTTAGGCCAAACTCATCGTGAAGGTTCATTAGTTGAGAAACCTCCCACCAAAGTCTGAATCCAATGCAGTAGTTGGTGGTTCAAATTCTTGGAACGATCTTGAGTTTTGGATCTCTCCGAAACGTCCTAAAATAAAAACAAGGCCATTGGAGGTCTGTACGTCCTTCAAGATTTGCCACTGGTTCTGCAATTGGTTGTTGAGATCAGTTTGTTGGGTCTGGATCGTTTTAGGATCAAAGTCGATTCCAACAAATTTGACTTCAGTCAGTCCAAATGAAATCTGTCTCGATGCCTCGCGGCAATCACGACAGTCACATTGTTTACTGTTTTCTAGTTTTGTCATTGTAAAATTTAGAATTTCATCATATTTATGTATTATACTAATACTTACATTATGTATCGTATTATTAAGTATTACTTAATTTCTAAGCACGAATGCTGAAACATATTTTATGACTAAAATATAGTGAGGACCCCTTCGACAGAGTCACAAAAAGTAGAAATTTTAATTTGTAAAACCAGAGATTATGACGACATTTCATAGATAAATGCCATGCCTGCAGTGGTTAAACTAACATGATGGCTCTGACCAATTTTGGTTATGTCGATGTATTCCCAATCACTATCTAACTTTTGAATTATATTTTTGTCAAGTGCAGTCAATGTATTTCCTGTAGATGGAATTAAATCCTGCTTAACACACTCGTTGGCAAGATCTTTTTTTCTCATTGATCCCCACATATGACCATCACCTTTACTTTCTTCTGCTTTTAATGGATGTTCTTCTTTACAAGGAAAAGTACAGGTGCCTTCCTGTTTAAGACTATTCTTATAGAGAATGAACAAGGCAGAACGTAGTTTGCCAGTAGGTAAGATCATTTGCCTTTTTGGAATTGTCTTTGTATCTTTTACGCCTGTTGATAATTGGTGTTTACCAGGTTTGAATCCCTCATATTTTTCAGATTCAGCATAAAACTCTACAATACCAGTTTGATCTTCTAACGTCATTATTGCCCTATCAAGTGCTATAGCATGATTTTTGGAACCACTAGCTACATTTACAAAAATATCATTTCCAAACTGTTCAAGAATTAGTCTTCTTGCAGCTCTTGTAATTGATTCTACATCTCGCCAGTTAACGGATATCTTTTCTGATTCAATTTTGTTTGACTTTAATTGTTTAATGATTTGTTCTGCATAGGAACTAGCCTTGTCTTCTTTTTTATTATTATGTACAAGTAAGAAAACTTTATCAGCTTTATTATCAACTGCAGGTATGACTACCCTATCTATTTCAAAACCTACTGGTGCAATGTGTATACGTTTCTTACCTAATTTCATATAGTATCTGTATTATCAATAGTATCTCAGAAGTATTAAAGTATCTAAATAACGAAATACTTGCACCGTGTTTTTGGGGAAAATACATGAAAATGATGACTGGATTGGGTTCATGGATGGTAATGTCCATACCCTACATATATACTATAGTATGCATAGTATGCTGAGTAGGGATACTAATATATTATACAACCTCCTAAAAATGTAGGGGATGTTTATGGAGGAGATAAAAAATTCGTTGTTTAGTGTGTAAGGTCGTGGTTCGTTATGCGTCAACCGCATCAAAGAAGGTGCAAAAGTGTGGATCATGTCGTGCTAGTGAACAAGAGGAAAATGCAGCAATTAGATCAAGAGGTGGTAGTGATGACTGAGAAAAAGAAAACCAAAAAGAAAGAGAAAGTAAGCAAGGATGAATCTCAAAAATGTTCATGTGGTTGTGGTCAAGATCTAACACCTAGAGAAACACCATACTGGGATATTGAAGGGGATATTGAAGAAAAGAAAGAGGTATTTGGTGAAGGTTGTCGTGAAGATGAACATCGTATAGCAAATGCGCAAAGGGAATTGCATGCAAGGATGACTGAAGGTGATCGAGATCAAGCATTAAAGTGGGTTGCTTACTATCGGGCACTTTTGCAGGAGGATTATGATAGGACATGATGAGTAGGTGGTGGTTGTTCTGGGGAACAGCATTTTGTTGTAGTGGATTTCTATTACCATTAGGAGTAATAATACTTGTTTGGTATTTCATAGACTACATCTTCAAAAGCGGTGGAATTAACACGGGTAAGCAGTACATTGACAATACCTACAACATTGCTAACGTGAACATTCGTCCAGGGCCAGATGTTTCAGACAAAGATGACTTTGATACGCCAATGGATCATATGTCAAAAGAATCCAGAGAGGAGATGAGGTAGATGATTAGAAAGATTCCTGATGATTCAGATAGAAATTATGACATTGTTCACATGCTAAAAAAAATTGCAATCGGATTAGAATCAAAGAATGTGGATGATTTACGAGCAATTGCCCATGAACTTGAGGCGTGGGTGCCACATGGAGATTGGAGCAAATTAGATGTCAAAACCAAGGTGTTTGTAGAACACATTTTGATGGCACTAGGTAGACTCCAGTTAGGATTCGAGATACTAGACAAAGGAGCAGACGAGTTAACTGACATACGACAAAAAGTGGAAAATGACGAGATCCATGAATTGATAGATGAAGCCGATCACGAGGATGATTTCGAAAGAAAGATGAGTGGATTGGCAAGTGAATATGATGAAATAGTTGATGGGGCTCAGGAAATAACTACAGAAGACATCGATAAATTCACCCGAAGAAATCTAGACAGAGTTGATAGGAGAGAAAAGTTCACTTGTGAAAAATGTGGAATTGAAAAGAGAAGTAGTGCACCAGGTGTCAATAATTGCAAAGAAGTGGATGGTCATGTAATATGTGGAAGATGCTATAGAGCATTCAAAAATTGGTTTGAAAAGACGAACAGAAAATTAGATGAGTTTTGGGATGAAAAGTATGTAAGAAAAGGAACTTGGGATGGAGGTCCAATTGATAAAGCAAAGACTAATGCTTTCGTAAGAAAACTAATGCGAGATTACAGTTTGCCGGATGGTCAAATTGATTGGAAGAAATTTCACAGAGCTAGAAGAGAAATAGAAAAAAGACTTCGGAAAGAAAGACACAACAAAGAACGCTATAGAAAAGACGAGCTATCTGACGAAGAAAAGGAGGATCTAAAATGATTCATGGGATGGTTAATTTGACCACAAAGGATTTGCAAACCATACTTCTTTGGTACGAACTTTACTTCAAAAAGAAAAACAAACCAACACGAGCAGACACCAATGTGTACACCAAGATAAAGGCAATGGCAATTGCTGAAAAAGAAGACGATGAAAAATACGACAGAATTAGAATTGGAAGAAATGATTGAATTATGGTAATCAACTATTACAAAAACTCAACAAACACAAAGGAGGTGGTATAATGAGTATGTGCAAAGTCTGTCATAGAGACAGCGCAAAACATAGTGAAAAGACATGGTTGTTGCATCAACAGAAACAGAGATGCAATTTCTGTGGAGACTATAGGGGAAAACACAGTGAAAAGCTGTGGAACATACACCAAGAAGCAGTGCCAAATAATACAAAATTGGCTACAATACTTTTAGGTCAAGGACCAAAAGTATTAGCAAAAATTGTAAAGTGGAATACTGTCAAGGTGAATGGAAGAGATTCATCACATCACATAGAATATGTTCCAATCTATATGAAGTGTAGTGAGTGTGGTGCAACATTGGGCAATGCAGAAGAGAAACTAGCAGATGTTTTTGATAAAACATGTCTAGAGTGCTTTTGCAACATGACAGAACAGGAGGTCAAGTGGTATGAACGCCCTAGAGTATAACCTTACAGGAAATGAAAAATTTTCTGTATGGTTTACAACCATGCTGATGATGAGTAATGAGCAACTAGACTATGATTCTAAGGTGAGAATTGTGAAAATGGCAAAAGAGGTGTGTGCAGGAGAGGACATAGATATCAAGAAAATAGAAAATGAGGATTCTAAAGAGCTGGCAAAGTATCAAAAAAAAGTCAAAGAGTTTGAAGCGATGAAGGAGGCCATTAGAAAAGAGATGGATCTGATAAAACAAGTTCTGGATGCATGTTATGGGGAAGTCAAGGTCAAGGAAGACTGTGACCATCAAAACAAGAAAAAATATGGGTGGAAGAACTGATGGGTCGCTGGGATGAAGACAAGCGTCCAGGTATTGAAATCTTGGGAGACTTTCGCAACTTGCAGCTACGTCTGCTTCACTGCAGAGACAAAAGAAAAAGGACTAAGGGATTTGATAAAGTGATAATGGCAGATTTGGCAATGAAAGAACTGTACCAAGATATGAGAGAACTCTATGAAAGAAATCGTAACAGGTTTTACGATATTCTAACTAAGAATGAGGCTACCGGCTTTGAGTGTTTTGCGTGGTACTTGATGCTATCAGAAGAGACACAAAAGAGGTTAAGATGATTTTCACATACACAGATTTTCCGTTTGGTTTAGTGAATGAAAAGGAAAGAGCAATCAAGCTATATCCATACAGCATCCCAAAGACTGTAAGAGACTATCATGAGGATTTTTTGACGTTCTGTCTTGGCAATCATGATGACAAATGCCACTGCAGAGGATGTAAAGAGTTGGAGGATAATGATGGAACATTGGGATAGGCGCGAAAAGTCAATTGATGGAGAGACTACAGAAGAAATTATGGAAGATTTTGAGGTAGCTAAAATTTGGGTAAAGTGTTATCAATACAAAAAAGAGCACTTTCTGATTGGTTTGGATCTAATCTCTGAAGGCAAAAGGATTGACGAACAACTTGATTTTTGGGAGTTAAGACTTGAAAAGATATGCAGGGAGAATTACAAGTTGTTAAAATCAAAAGGAAAAGAGACCGATGAAGTAATGAATTTTTTTTCAGAGAAAACAAAAGAGAAGCTCAAATGATATTCATCAGAAAAAGAATACAGGCGATACTAGATCTCAAAAAAGAACGACATTTCGTTCCTGGATTTATCCTAGGTTCGTACGGAATAGTCATGCTTGCAACACTGATGGCTTATGGAACCTTTTTGTTCTTTGGAAAGATCGAGAACCCATTCTTTGACAGTTTGATGCCTATTGGTTGGTTGTTTATGCCAATGTATGTAACACTAATTACAATAATTGTTGGAAGAGAGATAATTTGGTGTCACATGATGATCTTCAGACAGCTAGATCATCTTACAAAGTGGATTATTGACAAGTATTCAATTAGATACTTCAAAAAACACAAAAAAGATCCGCCAGTCATTGACTTTCTTGCAAAGGTGCAATACAAGCTATTTGCAAAGTTTACCAAAATGACACCACGTGGGAGGAAAAGAATGATGATTTCTGCAATTTCTGTATGGATTGCATGGGTAGTATTAGGAAGGACCGATACTGTCGATGTGATTTTAGGTGAGGTGGAAAGGCAGTTTACAGATGTTCAGCAATGGTTCATTCTAATAATTTCTTTTTAGAACAAATTCCTTAATTTTCCCTTTCAATAATAGACGCAACTAGCTGAATCATCATAGAAAACTCCTCTATGTTTGATTTGCAAATCTCTATCATCTCATCTCGTTCAGGGGAGGCTGGCTGTTTTTGTGCATTTTCTACTATTCCTGTCTCTCTAATACGATTAGTCTCAAACCATTCCTGTAACATCTTCAAGTCATTAGCAGAATCTTCTTGCATAATTCTATCCTTCACTTGTAGCTAATAACTATCATTTGAAATACCTTTAACCAACTGTGCAGACAACATAATGGAAGAGCTTTAGTAATTTTCTTGTAAAAAGAACTGAAACTACTGTCTCTGCTCACACTTTTTTCAAAAAATTCTATAGACAAGCTTGTTGCCAAAGTTTCTAAAAAACAAAAAAGGACCGCATTTTTGTTAAGTTCTAGATCAGGGCTTGTGCTTTAGCCTTGTCAGAACCACATATTCTCATAACTGTGATACCTGTTTCAGAAGATGTTCCTTTGATTGCATATCTACCATTCTTTAATTGAACGACTTTAGGATCTTTAATCTGGACCTTCTTTCTGGCTTTCACGTCATATGCTTCTACCATAATATGCCACAATCCAAATAGTATTTGAAATAAAATCATGAGGGAAAGTTATCTTAGAGCTTGAATTTTTTGACATTTTTCAAGTTTTGTTATATAGTATAATGCCAAAACTGCCAATTCAAGGAAATATTCTGTTTATTTCGTAATTTTACAATTTCATAGATCAAGACCAATAATTTGTATTATTTTTAAAAAATCATCAAACCGTATAATTAGAAAATTACATTATGAAAATTATGAAATGGAAATTTTTCAAAAAGAATAACAGTTCAACAAATACACGCTCAAAAAGACTTGAAGAGTATGAAAAAGACTATCTTTCAAGGCTAAACGAAGCAGAGTTGTTGTAACCATTTTTTTATTTTTACATTTTACAATTTCATAGAATAAGTTTGAATAATCATCATTTGTTTTTTAATCAAATGTACAAGTAAGATAGCAAATGATGGATTCATCAATTTGTGAGTTTTGCAAGAAAAAACAGGTCAAATTACAAAAGTTTCATTGCAATCATTGTGAAAAGCCTCACAAGATTTGCGCTTTGTGTATAATAAAATACAAAACAAAGATGAATCTACGTAAGGTTCACAAGACAACCATTTTTGATAGTAATTTGGCAAAATGGGCTTGAGATTAGAATTACTCTTTTTTTACAAATTCTGAGCACGGACAGGTAACAACCATGCACTGACGCTTGTCTCCCAAATGTTTGGATTTGAGATGTCTGCAGGCAATGTTTTGGCATGTGTTTTTCTCAATCTCCTTTTTTACAACTGCTGCAGCAATTCTGTTTGCCTCTTCTTTTGACATTTTTTTCTTGTCAACGTAGTAATGAACAACCTGAGACCATAATTTATCCACCTGGAATGGAGTTACATTTTCCCACATCATGCGGGAATATACGCACATGTTGTAAATAAAATGGATCTATCATAACAAAGAGGCATAGAGAAATCTAGAGAAATTATACAACATTCCAATCTCTGATGTTTAGTTTTTTGTAGGATCACCACTAAGGATGTTCAAGACATGTTCAACAACGTCTTCTCTTCCACCTTGATGGTAGTCTTCTCTTACCTGGTTTGAGGCCATGCTGACAAAAACCAAATGGTTTTCGCCTGCAGGAAATGTCATTCGTGTTAGTTTTTCAAATGCTGCAACAGCATATTGTCCTTGACCAATCTTTCGTGACAGTTGTTTTCGTGCCTTCCATGATGTTGCTGCTCGTTTTAGTGATTCAGATGTTTCTTCATCGCTAAGATAGTTACGAATTCCATCTCGGTGCATTACTGCTTTGATTTCGCCTTCCATGTCAGCTACAATGCAGTTTCGTATGTTAGGATCAGAGTCCATTATTCGTTTCATGGTTGCATCATATTGCATGGGATCGTATACGTCACCGTGAGATTTAGGTTTTTATCACTGAATATACTAGCACAATCGTTGATTCCAAGAACCACAGTTCTTGGGTGGGAGAGAAATTTCGGTTTCTCTTCCACACTAAATTTTACTGACTAGTTTGAAAGTACAAAATTACACATGAAATGATAGATGCAGATATTATTGCAATTCCACGAAGAGTAACAATTTTGCTTTCTTCAGCTTCAGACATTATTTCTTCCAGCCAGAGGTCCAATTTTTCAATGAGCATTTTGCAAGCTCACTTCTAGAATGTTCTTTTAGTTTGCGTCCACACTTTGGACACTCCATGTTCATGTATTTACTCATGTGTTAGTTACGTCATCAACTTGGATAATCTTTTCTTTTATCAAATACTGTAATGCTTGTAACAGTTCTTTTTCTGAAATACTATCTTCGGCATACCAGACAAAGATGTTTCTAACCCAGTCAGGAATCTTGCTTTGCTCACCTATTACACTAATAGTAGTCTCTGCAGTCTTGTGTGTGCAGATATCTCGATGTACTTCTCTACACATACTCATTATGTTTACTAGATAATCACCTGAAGCATCATCATCAGATAATTCAAATGGAAACTCAAACTTTCCAGCTGAATCACTAGTCAAAAAGAAATCAGATACGACTTTTCCATTTGGATTTGAAATTTTTACACTTAGTAAGACATCTGAAGTTGCTGCATCATCGTATTCGACCCATCCCGTTATGAAAAGATCATCTCCAACAGAATATACAAAATTTTCATCAATTGTTAGGATTGGCTGGGAGATGTGAGTTGAATATGCATTTTGCGTGCCAATTGCCATAACTGCTGCAATTATGAACAAGACCAAAATCTTCATCATAATTTACTCTAGAAAATTAAATAATTTAAAGATGGAAACGGCTTTCACCTTTTTCAAAGCTACTCACCATCTCCGTAACCACAACGGTCTAACATAGACCGCTGACTGACGAAGACAGTAATCATCATACGTCAATTATCATATTTTAATTTTAATCAGGTTCCGCTAATGTTAGCAGTCAGTTCCATCAGATATGCTATGATAAAATTCACCACCTGAAAGCCACCAAAGCCCACACCAAAGCCAATTAGAATTTTTTTTGGTAATGAAAGCTTATTCCACCATGATAGAGTCTTTTTTGAGGGGGTACTGCATGCTGCGCAATAGTCTCCTCCATGCTCGACTATCTTTATGCCACATTTTTGACAGAACATACAATTGAAAATGTCATACTTAAATTAAGAATTTCTAGTTGTGCGTGTTTTTTGCGCATACTATATTTAGAGTAAAATCATAATTGAAACATTGTCTAAATACCAAAATCAGCCAATGAACGTAAACTTTGGAAAGGCCAAAGGAGTAGTTTTAGGAATTATAGTTTTAATTATAATTGGTGTTTTGGTTGGTTCTGCAGTATCAATTGTAGATGCAGGATTTAGAGGCGTACTATTACATTGGAACGCCGTAGATTTAGCAGCACCACCACTAGAAGAAGGACTGCATTTCATAGTTCCATTCCAAGATTCAGTTGTTCCACTTGAAGTTCGTACCCTAAAGTATACGAAATCGACAACGTCGGCATCACAAGACTTGCAGACAGTGTCAACTGAGATTACAGTTAACTATCATCCAGAGCCAAACTCTGTTCACTATTTGTACAAAGAAGTTGGTTTAGACTATGAGAACCGTATCATTCAACCAACTGTAGAAGAAGTGGTAAAACAGGTAACTGCTAATTATAACGCTGAAGAATTAATCACAAAAAGACCTCAGGTAAAACAAGACATTCAAAATGAAATTACTGCACGTCTTGCTGATTTCAACATTACAACTGAAATTGTATCAATTACAGACTTTCAATTCTCAATATTATTTGCACAAGCAATTGAAGCTAAAGTAGAAGCAGAACAACGTGCACTACAAGCAGAAAATGACTTGAAGAGAATCGAGGTTGAAGCAAGACAGTTTGAAGCACAAGCAATTGGTATTGCACAAGCAAACATTGCCGAAGCAGCTGGTGAAGCAGAAGCAATTAACATTATCAACCAGGCACTTGCAAACAATCCATTCTATTTAGAATGGCTTAAAACACAACAATGGGATGGAGTACTACCACTTGTAGTTGGCGAAGGCGGAACACCTTTCATACAAATTCCAACACAACCTTAGTTCTTCGGTCTATCTCGTAAATTATCGTACATTGATAGGAATTGATCAGGTTCGTTTCGACGATAATGTTTTGCTAAGCGTCTAATCTCTGAATCAGAAAGTGTTTCACCTTTCAATTCGTTAAACTCTTTGATAATCTCAAACTGTGTTTTTTTGATGTTGTACCTTTTCAAGGTGTTGTTGATTGAGCTGTTTGCCAAGATGTCAAAAATCACATATCTGTACACCAAATAGCCAGAAATTCCTAAAATTGCGACTATTGCGATTGGGATTATCCAAGCATATGCCATACTCATGATTAGGCAAAAGAGTATTTCATTGTTATCAGAAAGGTTTTAGTTTGAATTAAAATTGATAATTTCTATTGGTTTGCACGCCAACAGGAGATTAATTTCTCTGCCTGAAGAGACGACAAACGTTGTCTTTTCAGGATTCTTCTATTATCAAATGAGTGATTCTAAATAGGCAATCCATGTTGTATTATTTGCTGATGATTATAGATTAGACGAGGTTCTCTCTGACTTCCTCAAACAGTGATGAGATAAAGTTCATTTGAACGCCGAATTATGAAGCAAGAAAATATTATTGGAAAAAATTTCTATTAATTGCATAGGATTTTAAGCAAAAAAAGCATCTTTTAATCATGAAACGTTTTGCACCATTGATTTGTATTGCATTTGTTTCATTGATTGCTCCAGCATTTGGAGAAATGAACGTAGATGTTGTAGTTGACGGGTTGAATAATCCATGGGAAATGGTTTTTGCACCAAACGGAGACATTTACTTTTCAGAAAGAGACGGACGTGTATGGAAGATTGAAAATTTTGGAGAAGCTAAAGTAATTCAAACGTTCCCAAAGAGTGGATCATATGAGGGAGGAACGTTAGGTCTTGCTTTACATCCAAATTTTGAAGAGAACAAGAAAATTTACATTTATCAGACAAACTTAGAATTGGAATTTTTCCAAAACAAAGTTTTTAGCTTTACAGTTGACGGAGATGAACTAGTAGATATGCAGACAGTAATTGATGACATACCAGGTGCACCATGGCACGACGGTGGAAGAATTGCATTTGGTCCTGATGATAAACTGTACATAACAACAGGAGATGCAGTTAATCCTGGATGGTCACAGGATCTTTCATCACTAGCAGGAAAGATTTTACGAATTAATCCAGATGGAACAATACCTGATGATAATCCATTTGATTCAAGTGCAATTTTTTCTTATGGTCATCGTAATCCACAAGGAATTGCATGGAATGAAGATGGTTTGCTTGTTTCATCAGAACATGGACCATCTGGAGAAATGGGTTATGGTCATGATGAGATTAACATAATTGTAAAGGGCAAAAATTATGGTTGGCCAAAAGTTGTAGGTGATTCATCTGATGGCAGTTTTGTAAATCCAATTATTCATAGTGGCGAGCAAACGTGGGCTCCAAGTGGAATGGTGTTTTACAATTCAGATAAAATTTCTAGCTTAGAAGGAAAATTTTTGGTCGGAGCATTAAGAGGACAGCATTTGATGGTTTTAGATATTGCAAATGACGGTTCGTTAGTCAGTGCAGAAAAAATGTTTGAAGGTGATTTTGGTAGAATTCGTACTGCACAGATTAGTCCTGATGGAGTTTTGTATTTACTAACAGCAAATGGAGACAATGATAAGATAATTCGCATCTCTGAAGCACCACTTGAAGAGGTTACAAAATTTACGTCAAACGAGTCTGGTGATAATCTAACTATAGTATATGTGATAGGTGGAATTGTTATTGTAGGAATAATAACTGCTATTGCAATTAAACGAAGAAGATGATTATTCTCCTTCTAATTCCTTAACTTTAGCAAAACAGGTTTCTGCATCTGCATCTTGACCTTTATGCTTTAGAAGTTCTGCTTTGTTATACCATGCATCTGCATAACCAGGAGATACCTCAATTGCTTTTTCATAACTGGATAATGCATCATCATATTTTTCTAATTGCGTTAGTGCAACACCACGATTGTACCAGATAAGAGAATCACTTGAATCAATTGTTGCTGCTTTATCGTAACATGTTACAGCATCTTCATATTTTTCTAATTCTACAAGTGAGATTCCTTTGTTCAGATAGGTTTCTGAGGTTTCAATAATTTTTAGAGCCTTGTCGTAAAATTCTACTGCCTCTTCATGTTCATCATAATCTGCTGAGAGAATTCCTTCATTTACAAGAGCTTTGGCATCAGCTTCAGTTAATCCCATCAAGAATAATTATCATAATTTTAGATAAACATTTCTAAAATTTCTTTTTGTATTTTATTTTTTGACAGTTATGAGGTCTGCCTGTATTTCTGTCAATGGGAATAAATTTTCCCTCATCTGTTTTAAAATCTTCATCAAAGTAGATTTTTCCTCCACATCCTTTATCACAACTGTTAAGTTTTTGATTTGAATAATCTGAAAATTTTATTCTTTCAGGAAGTTTATCCTTATCACACGTAGTACAAAATTCACCACTCATTCGGTCATTACATTTTGGGCAAAATTTCATTGAATTTAAGAATTATAATCATGATTGATTTTGTAAATTAAAACTGTGGACATAGGTCCTGGTTGTTGACTGTAAAAGCTAGGTGACGCATATACCAAATAGAACGGATCATTCTCAGGATCTTTTAGTTTCAAATCATTAACGTAAACAGGAATAAAACCACTGTAATAATCATCAAATGTTCTTCCAGTATTAGGTTCAACATATTTCAAAATTGAAAATGGAGTTAACAATCCAAGTGTGCTTTTTTCCATATAGTAATCAGTTGGAGTTATGTTATCGTCTTGAATGTATTTGGAAACTTGGTGATTAGAAATTTTTGCAAACCATGTTTTTTTACTTTCATCACCGCCACCTTCAAGAGTGTATAGAGGAATATTGGAATCTTGTGTATAGAATCTTTCACCTGCTAAATATATCAAAATATAATCTGCATCCATGCCCTTAGCTATTGGATTACAACTTTCTTCTGGTACTCCAAGATTTTGTGCTTCTGCTTTGAAAATTGGTTTACATCTATCATCATATCTATCAGGATTAAGTCGTTTATCTTCCAAATACCCTTCAAACCCACCATCAACTCGTGATGAATCAATTACTTTTTTAAAAAAATCATCACTCATGTATTGACTAACATCTGTATTATAATCAGAACTTAGAATATGCCAAGAGTTTTCAGGGTTAGTGATTAGTGTATAACCCATTTTTTTTATTTGCCAATCAATCAATGTTGCATTATCAGTTATAGTTGTACGTTCACTTAATGTGGTTATCCAATAACCATAATCCCACCACGATGCAATAACAGCATCATCAGGAGTGTTTTCTTTTACCCAATTCATTGCATCTTTCCAATCACTAGAGCTAAATCCTGAAAATGTTGATCCACCACTCAATATGGATGGTGGAAAATCAGCCCAAGTTAACCAATTATTACCTTCAGGCGCAGTTACAGGAATAATAAACAAAATTATAATTATAATAGGGAAAATTAGTTTAGTGAAATTCTGATTCTTTTGTTCAAAAATTTTCTGCGACAAAATTGCTAGTCCGATTGAACCTAGGATTATTATTCCAACAGATGCAAATAATTCTAATCTAACAAATGCTGAACTGACATAGATAGCAATAATACTAGTAAATACGGCAAAAATTCTCATATCAGTTTTGAGATTGATTGTTTTTTTAGAGAAAAGAAACCATATTCCAATTACAGCAAATATAAGAAAAACAGATAGAAAAGTAAATGAAAGTAACAAACTGGTAGTCGTATGTTCGGCGACAGAATCAGTTAATGTATCAGAGGCTGTTAAGAAAGGATTTACCGCATTAAGATATCTAAATGAGGGTAATGGAATTATTCCAGAGTTAATAATTCCTATACCAGATGTAACAAATGCGATTAAAACGATTGTGCAATTACGAATTTTTGCACGTTCACTAGAAAATTTCATTACAATGCCAGAAATTATTATGAAAATTGTGGGTACAAGAATTGCTAATCCAGCATATCCTATTATGAATGTAGAAGTTCTTTCAAAAATTAAAGAAAACAGTATCAACGAAACTGAAAATGTGGGGGCAGCCCACATTATGAAATTGTCTTTATTTTTAAAAAATGGTAATGAAAAATAAAATAGAACAATAGGGATTAGAAAAAATAGTATCCCCCCCCATGCAGATAATCCAAGTGATAAAAAGAATCCAGCAGCAATTAGTTTTACAAAAGAGATTTTTCCTTTATTGAATTTTAATCCTGAAACAAAAAGGTACATTGCTATGAATGCAAAGAATAATCCTAATGGTTCAGATTTGAACCAACCAATTAAACCTCTAGTGAATATTGGAACTGATATTGAGAAAATTAATGCAGCAAATAATCCGGCAGTGGTACCACCTAAAACACGAACAAATGCAAAGACCACAATTGCAGTTAATGAGCCAAAAACTAATGGCAAAAGTATTGTAAAATCATAAACAGATGAACCAAAATTAAAGATTGGATAAAGCGATGCAGCAGTTAAATGAAGTGTAACTTGGGATGTTTCAGATACATTTCGTCCAAATGGATGCCAACTTTTTTCATCAATCCAATTAAAATATGCATCAGTACCATTTTCTAAAATGTATTCGGTTGCTCTAAAATTAAAAAATGGATCAAATTCAAATAATTCAAATCCATATGATGTAGGTGTAGAACGAATTAACATTCCAATTGAGACAGCAAGTATTAAAATTCCAATTACTAGTAAGTGTTGTAATCTAAAATCAAAATTTCCTACTGAAAATAATTTCTGATTAGACACCATAATTCAATTCAATTTTGATACTTATTTACAGTTTGTTCAATTATGGAGCAAAAGTACCAGTTAATTTAGCTTCAGCAAGAATGTGACCTTGCATTGCAACTTCTAATTCTTGTTTGGAATATCCTTCTTTCAAATCTAGTAACGTATCAAGTGCGTATCCTTTGAAGATGTATGTGTGTCTTCCATCTGGAGGTGCAGGCCCACCATAACCAATTTCACCAAAATCTGTTTTTCCTTCAATTTTTGAATTGGGGTCAGATACATCATAATATGTCAACCAATGAACCCAAACTTTTCCAACTGCTTTCATTGCATCTGGATCATCCATAATTATTGCTAATGTTTTTGCTTCATTAGAAACGGAACTAAATTCAACATTTGGTTGTTCATTTTCATGCTTGTAGCCAAATTTTTTTGGAATTTCACTTCCTTCTTGAAAATCGCTGCTAGTCAATTCCATGTATGATCAAATAATATTTTTAAAATAAAGTTTTCTAGCTTTCAAGAACGATCTTATCATTATGAATTGATAGAATAGAACTTCCTGATTGTTTTATTTTATTTTTTAGTTCTTTATCCATTGTAGCTACAATACTTCTATTTTCTTTAATAAATTCAAGAATTGCTGAATCAGCATTATTTCCATCAATATAATTTGTTTTAAAATTTTTAATAAAATCCAAAGTTTGTTCTGAAATAATTTTCTTTTCTGGATCACCAGCTAAATGTTCAAGTTCTTTTTTTACAATTTTAGGTACAATAAAGGATAGAGCTCCAATTTCAGTCTCTACAGAATCAATATTTTTTATTCTATGAGTGGCTAAATGAATTAGAAAACTAGTATCAGCGATTATCTTAACCAATTATTCCAGCACCGATTAATCTCCATCTATCAGCGATTCTTCTACTAATTGCAACATTACTTTTTTCAAACAAGCAAACAGGACGCCTTAATGTTACTTCGATATCATTTCCTTTGACTTTGGTAACTTTTCCTGGAATCGGGGCAGTACCGATGTTTAATCTTAGCATTTCACCCATGTTAATTGGAGCAATTTTTTCATTTCCTGTAGAACCAACTGCAGAATCAAACAAACTAACTTTTAGTTTTGCAACATCAGAATTTTCTGGTAATGAATTTGGTTTGCCAATTACAGAACCAATAAATGAATCTCCACGTGTTAAATTTGGATCAAGTTTAGTACCAATTGCAACTAAGCCACCAGGTTTGACATTGTCAACAGTTCCGGCACCTGTTCCTAAAGAAACAATTTCAGTAATTAATGGTTCATAGTTTTTTTTCTTTTCGTTTAACAATCCGGGTTTAATTTCAATTTCATCACCAATGTTAAACTGACCTTCAGTTAAACTTCCTCCAATTACTCCACCTTTGATGTTTGCGATTTTTGAACCAGGTTTGTTAATATCAAATGAACGTAATACATGCATTACAGGTGATTTCTTGATATCGTGTTCTGGCGTTTTAATTTCAGTTTCAATTGAATAAATGAGTGCATCCAAATTTAGATTTGCTTGTGCAGAAACAGGAATTACAGGAGATTTTGCTGCATTTGTTCCTTTGATGAATTTTGAGATATCTGAATAATTACTCATTGCCTCTTTGTATGTAATTAAATCAACTTTGTTTTGAACTACAACGATTTGTTTAATTCCTAATGTTTGAAGTGCTAAAAGATGTTCCTTACTTTGCATTTGTGGAACTTTTTCATTTGCAGCAACTAGTAAGATAGCTCCATCCATTAATGCAGAACCTGACAACATGTTTGCCATCAAACTTTCATGTCCAGGACTATCTACAAAACTAACAACTCTGCTTAATTCTCCTTCCTGTTTACAGTTTGGGCATTTAGGGGATGTAGAATAATTTGTTGGAGGTTCACAATCAGGGCATTTGTAAAATGCTGCATCAGAATAACCAACTCTAATTGTAATTCCTCTTTTCAATTCTTGACTATGCACACTAGTCCACTTTCCGGTTAATGCCTGAATCAAGCTAGTTTTTCCATGATCTACATGACCTGCAGTACCAATATTCACACATGGTTGATTGCCATATTTTTTTACATACGAGTCAGGAAGTGAATCTTTCCAATGCATATCAAAATTACAAATCCAGAGTATGTTAATTTATGCATTAAATTTGGTTACTGAGATTTTTTGTTCATCATCGGTAATTTGCCTTTCTTATACAAAATTGCAATAATTATGCCAATAATGATTATTCCTGCAATAGCACCCATTGGTGAATCGCCTTCTTCAGTATCTAGGATAGATAATGTGGAGACATCAATTGTCGTATCATATGATAAAGTATGTTCTTCTCTCATAGAATCTTTGTATCTAACTTCAATTGTTATATCATGTTCGCCAGTTAATGATACACCATCAAAATCAATTGGAATGTTGAATGGAACAGGACTATCAGGTTCTATTTCATCAATGTATTGTGTTGATTCTTTAATGTTAGAGTCTCCTCTTGGTTTTAGAGTAACAAACCCAAATAATCCATCACTGTTTCCTTCATTAAGAATTTCTCCAATTACTGTTTGTTTTCCAGATAAATCAATTACCTTAACACCATAAATTGATGGATCAACCAATCCATTAATGTAAAAGTCAGTAACTCTAGTGACAGTTTCTAATTCACCATGAGCATCATAATATGAAATTGTCATAGGAAGATGTAATGGTTCATTTTTGACTGTTTCAGGAACAAATACCTTTAGTGAAAATGTTACAGACGATTGTGGATCTATTGTTCCAACATCCCAATGTGTTTGATCAAAGATTACATTTTCTAAATTAGTAACAGAAGATGAAGTAGATGCAACAGATGTTTGATCATTTTGTAAAACAATATCTACATTGTTTAACGGTGCACTACCTGCATTTGAAATTTCAATTATTACATCATTGTTTGTAATTGAGGTTAGAGGTCCAGAGATGGGTCTTAGATTGACTACACTATCACCAGTAAGCTTGAATGTAAATGGGAAATCTTCAGTACGTTCACCAGATTCTCGTAGTCTTGAAAAGCTTACTTCAACTGTTCCAGAATAATCTTTGATAGGTGCAAGTTCTGACACATCAACAAAGAATGTTAAAGCAAATGTGTTTCCTGCAGAAGCTTTTTGATCATTGTCAGCCATCATGGCAACTCCTCTTCCGCTAGGAGATTGATATGCTGAAGGAAGAGAAAGTTTTCCTTTAATTCCAGTAATATCTTGCGTTCCAACATTACTCATAACTACAGTAAATGGAACATTTTTGTCACCTGGTGCAACTTCAATTTTATTTCCTTCAGTTCCAAAATATGCATCTAGGAATTTTATGCTGATGACAAAGTCTCTTAACACGCCTAGAGGTGCATCTGCAGGTCCAAGTCTTTCTCCAAATGATAAAGGAGTAAGTGAGCTTACCATCAGAA
The DNA here is from genome assembly GCA_902552015.1 of uncultured marine group I thaumarchaeote. GTDB lineage: Archaea > Thermoproteota > Nitrososphaeria > Nitrososphaerales > Nitrosopumilaceae > Nitrosopelagicus. The sequence continues at coordinate 25,336 of CACDFH010000007.1, forward strand.
ATCCTAAAAATACTATAACAAATTTGTTCATGCTGTGATCTCCATTGTAGTTTCTTCTCCGCTGAATGCTTTACCATCTTTTATTGTAATCACTCTATCAACATCTGGGAATTGGTGTCTATCATGTGTAACAATTATGAAAGTTTGATTCAATTCCTTGGCCATTGTTTTTGCTAATTTTACAATTTTTCCAGCTGTCACTGAATCAAGATTTCCTGTTGGTTCGTCAGCCAAAACTATGGTTGGGCGATTTACTAATCCTCTAGCGATGGCAGCCCTTTGTGCTTGTCCTCCAGAGATTTTGTTAGAACGTTTGTTGATTTGATCTTCTAATCCAACTTTTATCAATAAATCAATTGCATTTTGGCGTATATCTTCAGGACTTCCCTGTATTTGCTGTGGAAGCATCACATTTTCTAAAACTGTCAAATCTGGCAAGAGATTTGCAAATTGGAAAACAAATCCCAATTTTTCATTTCTGTACTGTGAAACCTGTCCATCATTCAGAGTAGTAGTTTCTTTTCCATCCAAAATTACCTTACCACTTGTTGGTTTATCCAAAAGACCAATCATGTTTAGTAATGTAGATTTTCCTGAACCTGAACTTCCAACTATTAGAACAAACTCCCCACGTCTAATACTTAATGAGACATCATCTAATGCCTTTACCTGAGCATCACCCTCACCAAATATTCTTGAAACGTTTTGCAGTTCTAAAACAATATCAGACATTTCTCATAGCCTCCACTGGTTGTAGTTTAGTCGCCCTATAAGAGGGATATATTGCAGCAAGCATTGCTAAGAAAAAGGCTAAAAGTGCTGTTTCTGCAATTTTTGGCCAGTTATAATTTACCTCAAGTGCTAAACTTCCTTGGAATTGCATGTTAGTTTCTTTTGCGTATGTTGTATATGCCAATCCTATTCCAGTTCCGGCACCTGCACCAATTGCACCAATAATCATTCCTTGTAAGATGAATACCATAAGAATATCTTTTCTTTTTGCACCAATTGCACGCATGACACCAATTTCTCTAGTTTTACTATTTACAAGCATCATTTGAATAGTGACAATTGCAAAAGCAGAAGAACCCATTCCAAAGTAACCAATTAGATTAATCATTGCAATACCAGAACGAAATCCTTTGAGTGTTGCCTCAGCAGATTCTTCAATTGTTTGTGCCTTTAGATCATCATTAGCATATGCGGCCAAAAATTGTTTTCTGATATCAATTGCAGCTTCTGGATTTTTTTCATTAAGTTTTACAAAGATTGAATTTGATTCGTCAGGTCTATCTAACATACTTCGTAAACTATCAATGTGAATAATGACGCTGGTATCAAATCCTTGTCCACCAGCAGTTTTTGAAATTCCTGTAACCACAAATCGTTTTGATACTTCTTCTCCACCTTGATTTGTCATAATTAATTTAAGGTTATCACCAACTCTCACACCACCAAGATCTTCTGCAACAGTTTCACCTACTACAATTGAATTTCTAGCATAGACATACTGACCTTCATTAATTGTTGTGTGGATTTTTGATGCAAGTATATCAGAAACAGGTTCTACACCAACTACAGGAACATCAAATTCTTCATTAAATTTTCCCATGCTTCTAAATTCTATGTCTGCACTGCCCGAAAGCCGGGGTGTCGCGGATTTAACCAACGGTACTCTTTCGAACCAATTTGTATAAACTACATGGGATCTTTCTATTGTTGCTTCTTCTTCATGACTTACAAAAATGTCACCAAATCGGTATTCAGTCATATCACGAATAATAGCATCATAAATTCCTTGGAAAATTACAAAGTTGACATGAATTACTAGAATCCCAATTGATACAGCAAGAACCGCACCAATCAGACTACCTCTCTTGTTTGCAAGCATTCTAGCTGCCAGATTTACTCTGTAATCCATATCCTACTATAAAATGTCGAATATATAATACTGATCACCCATAGTGCTAACATTTAGGACATTATTAGACAAAAAGGCTAGATTTATTAGATTAATGTACTATACACTTTACATATTGGACATTTTAGACATGAAAATTCTCAGTAGATTGTTAAACAATTGCAGAAAACCAGACAGACAGATTGGAATGGAATTAGGGATTTCTGGAGGAGCTGTTGGTTCAAGAATTAGTAAGATGGAAAAGCTTGGAATTATAGAAAAATTTTGTCTTAAAGTTGAACCACCACTTTTAGGATTAAACATGTTTTACATTGTAGTAAATAGCCAAAACCAAAAAGAAATTATTAAAAATGTAAAATTAGCTGGGATGCCATTTGCAATTGTTCCATGTGTTGGAGGAATTACAGTAATTGGCGTCATAGTGAAAGAAGATATGCAACAAAAGATAGAATTGTTACAAAAATTAATGCAAGATGTACGCGTAATGTCTGTTTTTGAAGCAGATAACACAAAGATTACACATAATCTTACTAGGACCGATTTAGAAATTTTAAGTCAGTTAATACAAGATCCTAGAAAAAGAATTGAACAATTATCAAAAGATACTAGCTTATCAACAAAAACAATCAACAGGGCATTAGAAAAACTACAAAATAATGAATCAATTCAATTTACACTAGTATATGATCCTAGTAAAATTGAGGGTTTCTTGTGTTATGCAGTAGTAGCAATTACACAAGAAGATATTCCAAGAATGTTAAAGAAATTTGAAGATGAATTTGGAGAGGATTATCTAATGACACCGTTTTTAGCTAAAAATCAAGTTGTTCTATTCTTGTATAGTGAAAGTATTTTCAAGATGGATGAAATGACAGAAAGAGTAGCAGGAATAGAAGGAACTATAACAACTGAATTATTTATTCCAAAAAAAATAGATATGCCTGAGAAATGGTTAGAAAAGAGATTGGAAACTTTAACAAAGTCACAAACATTACATCTTTCTCAGGTAAATTAAAAATGAAAAAAGAAAAACTGTACAAAGGAAGATTATTTGAAGTCAATGCGTATAATATGCAAGTAGAACATAGAAAAGTTAGAAGAGAAGTTATTGAACACCCAGGAGCTGCTGCAATGCTTGCATTTGATGAAAAAGGAAAAGTGCTTTTGGTAAAACAACATAGATTTCCACATGGATACATTTTAGAAATTCCAGCTGGAACTTTAGAAAAAGGAGAAAAACCTATTGATTGTGCATATAGAGAAATTATCGAGGAAACCGGTTACAAGGCCAAAAAGATGACTAAATTAGTCTCATATTTCCCTTCAGTAGGCTATAACAAAGAGGAAATTCACATTTTTGTTGCATCTGGAACAAAAAAAGAATTTGATTTAAAATTAGATAATGATGAATTTATCACGGTCGTAAAAATGGATATAAAAAAACTAATTGGAATGATTAAAGCTGGAAAAATTATTGATTCAAAAACAATTTGTGCAGTAATGATTTATGCTGCAAAAAAGAAATTACTTTAATTATTTGTAACTTGGTTTTACTAAATCAGTAATATCAGACCAAGACTGTAAAATCTTTTCAAACATGTAAATTAGATCAAACAATGCAAGAGAAATTTGCTTTTTGTTTTCTAAAGAAGAACGAATTTTTGAAATCTTTTCAAAGTTATTTCTCTGTAGCGTAATGGCATTAATTGCAAGTGAACGATCATTAGAGATGAAAGAATCAATCGATTTTATTTGTATTTCATGTATATCTTTAGTAAAACCGTGTAATTTTTTTAATTCAGTTTTAGACAAGTTAGATTTGATTAAAGATTCGGCTAATTCAACAACGGTATCTCCAGCAATTTCAAGGGTATTTGCAGCAATTCTGTAATCAAGAATGTCAATATTTTCAAGATTGAAAACTCCAGCTAATCGAGTATCCATTATAGTACTACGAATTAATCTAACAAGAAGGAAATATTGTCGATTTATTTCTGCATCACGATTTGCAATAGTTTCAAGATTTGATTTATCACCAGTTTCAAGGGATGATACCACCTCTGTAAACATTCCAAGTGCAATTGAACTCATTCGTTTTAGAATATTTTGTGGGTTAACAGATGTTTCATCAAGTAAAAATTGAACAGAAATGTTTGTTGCATCTTCATCAATAATTTCCATTCCTACTAATCTTCTCATGGAACCACGTACACTTTCTCTATCAGTAATCGATATGGGAGATTTACTGACAATTTTGATAATATCAAATCCCAAAAGATATGCACCCGTAATTGTTGGAACAATACTTTCACCTTTTGGTAGCGGATATGAAATTTCAATTTCTTTAGAAGGTCTTTTACTTAGTTGTGTTCTAATAGAAAGATTGTTTTGATTTGTTTCAATTTCAACTTGATTGGTTTTATCCAAATTATTTGCATCAATCCATTCTTTGGGCAAGGATACCAGAATGCTACTTCCAATCTTTTGTAGGCGTCGTGTAAAGGTAGTCAATTTATACTAATTTATATTATTTAAGCCAAGTATTAATATTTTCCACTCATGTCGATGTGATCATAATGGCGACAGCATTTTGTCCTGCACATATTACCGGTTTTTTCAAAGCCGAGCTAGACAAAGAAGATTCTAAACAATTAGGTTCTCTTGGTGCAGGATTCTCCATACAAAAAGGCGTCAAGACTACAGTTACAATCAGAGATAAGACAGAGCATGACATTTCAAATTTTTCAATCAAAGTCAATGGTTTTGAATCAGGAGATATGCGCGTATCAGAGTTAGTTCTCAGTAAGTTCCCAATTAATGAAAAATTTGTTGACGTAACACATGAAATTGATGTTCCCGTCGGATATGGATTCGGTTGTAGTGCAGCAGTTGCATTATCGTTATCTATTGCATTAAATGATGCATTAGATTGTAAATTATCTAAAATTAAGGTGGCCCAAATTGCACATGATGTTGAAATAGAATGTAAAACTGGATTGGGTGACGTTTTAGCATCATATCATGGAGGATTTGAAGTGAGAGTAAAATCAGGTGCACCTGGAATTGGGCAAGTAAAGAAAATTAATTCAAAAGAGAAACGTGATGTCATTATAATTTGTTTTAATCCAATATCAACAAAAAAATTCCTTAAAGAAAAAATTTCTTCAATTAATGGATTAGGCGGAAAGATGGTGAATAAATTAATTGAAAGTAATGATACTGAAGAATTTCAAGACATGTCTGTAAAATTTGCAAAATATGTTAATGTGATAACACCTAGAATGAATCAAGTAATCAATCTTTTACATAAAAATGGAATAAAATGTGGTGTTGCATTATTTGGTGAAACAATTTTTTCATTAGTAACAAAAGATGAGAAAAATAAGGCAAAAGAAATTCTAAAACAATTTGATGATGGATTAATAATTACATCAAAAATTGATAATTCTGGTGCAAGATTACAATAAAATTTTTGATGCATATGAATATTCCAAAGTCTCATCCTCGATATCTATCTCTACTAACTAGAGAAAAACTAGTAGATGGTTTTGATAATAATTTAGTTGCAAAAGAAGGATTGCTAGCACATGGAAGAGGTGAGGCATTTGATTATCTTATTGGTGAAAAAACTACAAAAGCTGCAAAAAATGCTATCAAGGCTGCTGCATTAATGCTAAATCAGGCACAAAATTCTGTAATTTCTGTAAATGGAAACTTTGCTGCACTTTGTCCAAAAGAGATTATACAGTTAGCAAAAGTAACAAATTCAAAGATAGAAGTAAATTTGTTTTATTCAAGTGAAAAAAGAAAAAAAGCAATTTCAAAAATTTTGAGAAAATCAGGTGCAAAAGAAATTCTAGGAATGAACAAAAAACAATCTACAAAACTGAAAGGGATTGATAGTGCTAGAAGAATTGTTGATAAAAATGGCATTTTTTGTGCAGATGTAGTCTTAGTTCCACTAGAAGACGGAGATAGAACCATTGCTTTGAAAAAGGCAAAAAAGAAGGTCATAACCTTTGATCTAAACCCACTATCTAGAACTGCACAGACTGCAGATGTGACAATTGTCGATAATGTTACTCGTGCTATGAAATTACTTGTTTCAGAATCAAAAAAATCTAAAAGAAATATCACATTTGATAATAGAAAAAATCTAAAAGCTGCAATTTTAGAAATTCGTAAAAATCTAGAAAGGAGAGCAAAAAATGCCTAAAACAGTTAATGATATTATTAAGATGAAATCTAGAGAGAAAATTACCGTCTTAACTGGCTATGATTCAACTATGGCCACATTATGTGATAAAGTCGATGTAATTTTGGTAGGAGATAGTGCGGGGATGGTAATGCTCGGATATGATGATACGCGAGATGTAACAATGGACGACATGATACGTTTTACAAAAGCTGTAAAAAATGCAAAAACTAATTCATTAATTGTTACTGATCTTCCAATTAATTCGTATGAAAATGAAGATTCTGCTATTACTAATTCTAAAAGACTTGTAGAAGCAGGAGCACATGCAGTAAAACTTGAAGGTGGAAAAGAAATTGGAAAGATTATCAAAGCAGTAGTTGATTCAGGAATCCCCGTTATGGGGCATTTAGGATTACTTCCACAGACTGCAGAGAAATATTCTGTTCAAGCAAAGAAAAGTGAAGATGCAGTTGATTTATTGCAAGATGCTAAGAAATTAGAAGAATCAGGAGTATTCAGCATTGTTTTTGAAATGGTTACCAGTGATGTTGCAAAAATTATTACAAAAAGTGTCAAAGTTCCAACAATAGGCATAGGTTCAGGCATAAATTGTGATGGTCAAGTACTTGTTGTACATGACATGTTAGGAATGTTTGAAAAAATAAAACCAAAGTTTGCAAAAAGATATCTAAATTTATCAGAGGATATTAGAAATGCAATTAATTCATACGTAAAAGATGTAAAAGAAGAGAAATTTCCTGGTCAAGAACATACATTTTCTATGGAAAAAGAAGAGTTAGAAAAATTGGAGAAAGAAATTGGCTAAAAAATTACCACACCCATCACTAGATATCGTTGATAGTCACGGAACCGAACTTACTGGGAAAAATATTGTTCTATGTGTTGCAGGTTCAGTTGCAGCATACAAGTCAATTGAGCTTGCAAGATTACTCATGAGACATGGTGCAAATGTCAAATGTGTAATGTCAAATGCCAGTACAAAATTAATCAAACCTGATTATATGAAATGGGCAACAGGAAATAATGTAATTACAAAATTAACTGGAGATATGGAACATATCGAATTAGCTGATTACAAGAGATCGGATTTACTAATTGTATATCCATCAACTGCAAATACGTTAGGAAAACTAGCAACAGGAATTGATGACACACCAATTTCTACAGTTCTTACGGTAGCATTTGGTTCAAAAATTCCAATAATTATGGGATTAGCAATGCATCGTTCTATGTATGAAAATGCAGCAGTTAAGAAAAACATGGAGTTCTTAAGAAAAAAAATAGATTTTGTTTCACCACAAATGATTGAAGGAAAGGCAAAAGCACCAGAACCAGAAGATGTACTTTCATTTGTATTGAAAAAATTTGGTAGTTCAGAAAAGTTACGAGGGAAAAAAGTTTTGATGACAGCAGGTCCAACTGTAGAAAAAATTGATTCTGTTCGTGTAATTACAAATCAAAGTTCTGGAAAAACTGGAACACTTTTAGCTTCAGAGTTAATTTCAGCAGGAGCCAAAGTTACTCTGATATATGGGCCAGGAACAAGTGAACCACCAAAAGGAGCAAAGATAATTCGAGTCAATTCTGTAGATGAAATGAACAAGGCTGTAAAAGAAGCTATGAAGAAAAAATTCGATATTGCAATAATGGCAGCTGCTGCATCAGATTATGTAGTCAAAAATGCCACTTTAAGTAAGATAAAGAGTGACAAAAAGGAGATCAATGTGAAACTAGTAAGAGCACCAAAAATTATCGATATTGTAAAAAATAAACAAAAAGATATTTTCCTTGTTGGTTTCAAGGCTGAAACTGATATTTCTAAAAAAGAATTAGTTACTCGTGCAAAAAAGAAATTAAAAGAATCTAAAGCTGAAATTATAATTGCAAATGATATTGGTCGTAAGTATAACAAAAACTCTGACTATAATGAGATAATTATTGTTGATTCTAAAGGAACAACAACCATACCAAGAACTAAAAAAGAAAGACTTTCAAAAATAATTTGTAAAAACATTGAAAAAAGAATCTAAAGGAACAAAATACAAACAACGTACCATTTCAGTTTGGAATGAAGTTGCACCATTTTATCATAAACGATGGGCAAAAAATGAAGTTGGGCCATTTAATGTTACAAAAAAACTACTAGAATTATCAAAAATAAAAAAGAGGGATACAGTTTTAGATCTTGCATGTGGAACGGGTCTTGTTACTAAGAAATTGATTAGAAAAGTTGGAAAAGATGGACAAGTTTTTGCAATAGATTCATCAGAATCCGCAATTAAAATAGCAAAAAAGTGGACTGGCTCTTCCAAAAATCTACATTATGTTAGAGCAGATGCTGAAAAAATTCAATTTAATACAAAATTTGATGCAATTACATGTCAGTATGCATTATTCTTTTTCCCTAATGAACAAAAAGTCTTGAAAAATATGAAAAAGTTTTTGAAAAAAAATGGAACAATTACACTTGCAGTTCATGGCAAATACAATGTTCCATACTTTGATAGTATTTTGGAGCCAGTGAAAAAAATGATTCCAGATTATTTACCAAAATACCCAGAGATGGATAGATTTGGTACAAAAGAGACATTTGCAGATGCAATCAAAAAAGCTGGATTTAGAAAAATCGTGGTAAAAAAATTTGTTTTTAGTTACAGTCCAGGCATATTTTCAGATTATTGGAACAATTACAAAAGACATCTATCAAAACCTCTAAAAGAAAAATTTGATTCCTTAACGAAATTTCAAAAATCTAATCTTAGAGAAATGATAAAAGATAGAACACTTGAGTACACCAAAAAAGATGGTAAAATTGTATTTCCATGGGAAGTTCTAGTTCTGACTGCCAGAAATTAGTAGACATCAAACATAAATTCAGATTAACAATGCAATTAGAGTGTGAGAGTTAGAAGAAAACGACTTTTGAAGCACTGTAAAGAAATTACAGGATGTGATATGATAATCGCATTAGAGCCTGAAAATCTATTTTACATGACCGGATTTTGGGGAGAGGCTATAGGAATTTTAGAAAAGAACGGAAAGACTACCATAATTGCACCAGAACTAGAAGTTGGACGTGCAAAAGAAGAAGGAATTGATTGCGAAGTAATTCAATCTGATCGTGGTATGAGTTCTTTGTTAACATTAAAGAAATTTGTAAAAGGAAAGGTCTGTACAGATTGTCAGAATTATTCTGTAATGCAATCATTAAAAAAATCATTTCCAAAGATTAAAAGCTCAATTGAGCCATTCAATAAATCAAGAGAAGTAAAAGATGATGTAGAAATTAAAATTCTAAAAAAGGCATCAAAGATAATTGATGAAATGTTTGGAATTTGCCAGAAGAAAATTAAAGCTGGACAGAAAGAATCAGAGCTTCAAGCGATTTTAATGTCATATGCAGTTGAAAATGAGATGTTTGATACAGGTTATCGCTCTACATTAAATCCATTAATTATTGCAGGCGGACCAAATGGTGCACTACCACATGCACAAGTAACTAGTAGAAAGTTTAAGAAAAATGAATTGATTGTTGTTGATTTAACATTACGTTACAAAGGTTATGTTTCAGATGCAACAAGAACATTTGCAATAGGAAAAGTATCTAATGAAGAAAAAAATGTTTATGAAATTGTTAAAGAGTCACAAAAAGCTGGATTAAAAACTGTTAAACCAAAAATTGATTGCAAAAAAGTTGATGATGCATGTAGAAAGATTATTGATGAATCAGGTTATGGAAAATATTTCATTCATTCAACAGGACATGGAATAGGATTAGATGTACATGAACTACCGACAATTGGACCACGAAGTTCTACAAAATTAGAAAAAAACATGGCTATTACTGTGGAACCAGGCATTTACATTCCAAAAAAGTTTGGTGTACGAATTGAAGATTCATTAGTTGTAACACAAAAAAATCCAATCTTATTACACAAATTTACGAAAGAACTTCTAACACTTTAGAGATTATTATTCAGGGTAATTACGCACAAAAAATATTGTCAATTTTTTTTAAGATCAAAAGAGTTTATGAAGGTGTAGATCGCCAGTAAGCTCATGCAGAAACAAGAAAATACAACGTACTTGAAAGCGATAACCATTCGTGATCCAAGTGATTTGCATTCAATAAAAGAAGACATCAAAAAAGGAATGGTGTTAATTTTGAGAGTTACACCATTAGCACAAAAAGATGTCGAGAAATTACGCAAAGTTGTTGAAGAGCTTTATGTTATTGCACGCAATGCAGAAGCAGACATTGCAAGATTAGGAGAAGAAAGAATTATTGTAACTCCACCAAATGTAAAAATTTGGAAACCAGATTATGATTTAAAATAATCTTATAGCTTCTTGAACTTGTGGATAATGAGTTGTAACTCTATACATTCTATTAATTGATGATGAAAGATTTTGTGATTTTCTTCTTTCTCCATGATTAACAAGAACTCTACGAAGTTTTGGTCTTAATCTTTGTACATATGACATTAATTGATTGTAATCACTATGACCACTGAATCCTTCAAGTTTTTCTGTACCACAGTTAATTGTAACAACTTCCACTTTACCATCTCGTCCCATGATTGTTACTTGTCTTGCTCCATCCATGACTCTTCTTCCTAGTGTTCCATTTACTTGATATGAAACAAAGAGGATTTTGTTTTTTGGATTTGGTGCAAAGTTTCTGAAATATTCTAAGACTGGACCGCCTTCAAGCATACCAGATGTAGCAATTACTATACATGGAGTATCTTCTCTTAATGGTTCGTCTCTTCCATCTGCGTGTTCAATGTTTGTGAAATATTCTGAATCAAATGGATTATCATCAGTTTCTAGAATTTTTTGTTTTAATGATCTTTCAAGGTACTCAGGATGTGCTTCATGTATAGCAGTTGCTTCTTGAATCATTCCTTCCATGAAGACAGGAGATTCTATTAACTGACCAGATTTCATATACTTGTCAATAACCATCATCAATTCTTGTGCACGACCTACTGCTGGAATTGGAATGAGAACTTTGCCTCCACCCTTGAGAATTTCATTTACAGATTTGATGAATGCACCTTCAACCTCTTCTCTTGTAGGCTGAATGTCTTCTTTTGCACCGTACGTACTTTCTACGAGTAATGTTTCTACACGTGGGAATCTTGTATCAGCACTTTCTAAAAGCATACTTTTTCCATATTTGATATCACCAGAGTAAACAAAGTTGTGATCACCGTTACCAATATGGAAATGACATGATGCCGAACCTAAGATGTGACCAGCATTTGCTAATACGAGTTTAATGTCAGGAGAAATATCAGTTACAGTTCCATACGATAAACCGATTGTTTGTTTCATAATTTGATGAACATCTCTTTCAGCATACATTGGGGTACGACCCTGTGCACCTGCAACCTTGATTGCATCTAACTGAATCAAGTTCATCATAGGGAGTGTAGGTTCTGTGCAGTAGATTGGTCCTCTGTATCCATATTTGGTTAAAACAGGCAAAAATCCTGTATGATCTAGGTGTGCATGTCCAATAACAATAGCATCTAATTCATCTAATGAAATATTGGCCCAATCTAAACGAGGATATGCTTCAGAAGGAGTTCGAGCACCGGGGTTAACACCACAATCAATCAAAACTTTGCTATCTGGTGTAGTCAATAACATACAAGAACGACCAACCTGTCCGAATCCTCCTAATGTTAGTAAGGATACTTCGGATTTTTGAACAAGTCTAGGTCTAAAAATTTCTTCTCCAACAGATTTTAGCTGTTTTGCTCTGTCTGATGATGAGACTTTTAATTGATAATTGATAGATTTGATTGTGTTAGATGGTTTTGTAGTAGATTTTCTTATTCTTAATCTCCAGCCAGTCTGTTCAGTTACTTCTGTATGATTAAACTCATCAGCATTTCTTTGACATAGCCATGGTCTTTTTACTTCAATTGAAACCTCACCAGTTGCAGTATCAAAAAATGTAGCTTCTAATCCTGCATCATCGGGAACAAGAGAATCTAAAATTTTTCTTGCATCTTCTTCAGACTTTCTAATTTTTTCATCAGTTCGTATTACAATTCGTTTTTTGATTTGATTAACAAGATTGGAAATTATTTCATTGTTTTCCATCAAGAAACGTGGCTTGTCTGTGTAAAGCGCAATGCGAGGTCCTTCATAATCAATTTTTGTGACATTTGCATCTTTGGGTATACTTGTCAGTATGGTAGCCATTATATTCTGACTAGATTGATCTGCTTGCTGCTGTTGTTTTTTTTGCAATTATTCTAAAGAGGGAGTACTGCTTTCTTTTGTTCTTCTGTTAAAAGACGGAATCCATTTTTATCAACCAATGCTACGTTGATTCCGTCACCAGTTCCAATATTTCGTGTTATGGCTGCTTTGACTGCACGCAATGCAACAACTTTTGCATCTTCTAGTGTCAAGTCTTTGTTGTATTCTTCTTCTAACAGACCATATGCAACTGGAGAACCACTACCAGTTGTGACATAATTTTTATTTTCTACAGATCCAAACATGTCGATATTAAATAATGCCGGACCTTTTGCATCAACACCACCTACTAAGATGTCTGCAATGAATGGATAACCTCTATTCTGATGGAACATTAAGGAGGTTAATCTTGCTAATGAGTTAACTGGAATTGGTTCTTGATTTTGAATTCTATGTAAATTTGCATGATAACGTAATACATCAACAATGTTTTGTGCATCGGCTACACCACCTGCTAATGTAAGACCAACGTGTTGTTCAATTTTTTGAATTTTCATTGTATTGTTATTTGCAATAAAATATCCTGCACTTGCTCTCATATCAGCACACAAGACAACACCGTCTGTAGCCTTGATACCTACAGTGGTTGTTCCGTGTAATATTTTTTCTTCTACGTTGTTTGACATAAGATTACCTCGTTTTGAGACAATATCAATGATATTAGACCCTTTTAAATAACTTTGTCATAGGAACGAAGTGTTGAGCAAGAAGAGTGGAATGTCACATACAATGGAACTTCCAAGACAGATCGTTGTTGGTGAAAAAAACATTGGACAAGTTGGAGAGTTTTTACGATCACTATCCAACCCAAAAAAAGTTTCAATAATTTCAGGAAAAAATGTAAAAAAGATAATTGGAAAAGAAATTGACAAGTCATTAAAAAACGCAAAGATATCGGCCGTATGGCATTTAGCAAAATCAAATGAAGTAAAAGAAACAGTTGTGATTCAGAAAAAAGTCAAATCAACAAAAAGTGATATAATCATAGGTCTAGGAGGAGGACGTTCAGTCGATATTGCAAAATTATGTGCATTTAATCTAAAAAAACCATTTGTCAGTATACCTACCTCTGCCTCACATGATGGAATTGCAAGTCCATTTGTTTCAGTAAGAGGTGACAAACCTCACTCATTAGTAGCAACTGCACCACTTGGTGTTTTTGTAGATTTAGACATAATCAAAAAGGCGCCTAGAAAATTACTTGCAAGTGGATGTGGTGATTTAATGGCAAAGGTAACTGCAGTACACGATTGGGAATTAGGCCGTGACAAAGTTGGAGAATATTATGGAAGATATTCAGCAAATCTTGCTTCAATGAGTGCAGAAATATTAATTGAAAGTGCTGAAAATTTTTCAAAAAATAAGATAGATGTTAGAGTAATTGTTGAAGCGTTAATCAGTGCAGGAGTTGCATCATGTATTGCGGGAAGTAGTAGACCTTGTTCAGGTGCAGAACATCTATTTTCACATGCAATTGATCATTTAGAATTTGGAATTGGATTACATGGAGAAAAATGCGGTATAGGTTCAATAATGATTGCAAAGTTACAAGGACAAAATTGGAAAGAAATTGTTAAAACACTAAAAAAATCAGGTGCGCCTACAACTGCAAAAGAGATTGGATTAAAACCAACAATACTAGCTAAAGCACTTGTCATGGCACAATCATTACGACCTGAGAGATATACAATACTAAAAGAAGTTAAAATGACTGAAAAAGATGCGTTAAAGTTAGCAAAAAGTACAGGCGTTCTATAATTACTTAGATTTTTTTTCAGCAGCAGGTTTTGCTGGTTTTTCTTCTTTTTTGGCTTGTTTGTTCTCGTATGATTCTACAAAGTTAACTTTGCCAAGAGATGGAACAAACTTGAATAGATCCATTTGAGTAAAATGTTTGATTATTGCTAATCCATCTGCTCTGTAGATTTCTTCAGGAATTGTAATGTCTACTGTAGTACCTGTTTTTTTGAAATTTATTTTATCATTTTCTACAGGTAGTCTTGATTTTAGAATTTCAGTTACTTTGTCATCGTCTGAATCAAGAGATTTTTTTACATCAACATCGTAAACGATTGTTTTTCCTGCAAATCTATGATTGTAATCAATTTGAACTCTACCAGAACCAATGAAACGAATAATTCCTTTTTTGTTATCAATTTCTACAGTATCACCTACAGATACTTTTTCTGCATCTTCTCCGAGTTTTCTTAGAGGAATCATTCTAACTTTACCTTTGTCTCTTGCACCAAATCCTTTGTCAGGTGAAACTTCAATTGTCTTTTTTTCGCCTGCTTTTGTTTCAGGTAAAGCATCATCTAATCCTTTGAGAACCCATGCTTCTCCCACAGAAACTAATTTTGGCATATATTTTACATTAGGATCATGGATGGAGTGTTTTTTTGCTTCATCTTCACTTGTGGTTTCAAAAACTTCTCCACTGTCTTTAATCTTAGCAGTGTAATCAAGTAAAATTAATTGTCCTTTTTTGAATGTCAACGTAGTCGATTTTGAATTTCCTTATATTAAGTTAGAGCGACTCTAGTGGCTTTAGTTTTTCTTCAGCGACCTTAAGACCTGCTTGTGCATCGGTATCATAACCCATCATTGCCAATGTAGATGCAATTCCTGATATGCATCTCATAACATGATAACGATCTACTTCACCCATACAACCAACTCTGAAAACTTTACCTTTTAAATTTCCAAATCCACCTGCTACTAAAATTCTAAATTTCTTTGCAAGTGTATCACGGAATATTTTATCTTCTAATCCATCAAGATAGTTTAGTGCAATTACAACAGTAGAACGAGAGTTTTCATCAGCAAATGGAGATAAACCAATTGCAGAAAGACCAGAGTATAATGCATCTGAACATGTTCTATGTCTTTGAATTCTTTTTTCCATTCCTTCTTCTAGAATAATTCTCATTGCTTCTCTGTATGCATACAAAACAGGTAATGCAGGAGTGAAAGGTGTATGCTTTGCTTCGTCATAATACTTGAAGTATCGTGGTAAATTGAAATACATTGTATTTGGTGGATTATCTTCCATGTATTTTCTAGTTCTTCCATTAATACAAATTGGTGAAATTCCAGGTGGGCATGCAAATGCTTTTTGAGCGCCGGTCATTGCAATATCAATTCCCCATTTATCCATGTGAAGTTCTTCTCCACCAACAATTGAAACTCCATCTAAAACATAGTAGGAATCGTTTCTTGATGTTAGATCTTTTATTCTATCTAAATAATTAATCATAGTTCCAGTGGATGTTTCATTCCAAACACAATAGAATGCTTTTACATCTTTGTTATTATCAAATGCCTCTTTGACCTGATCATATGTTGCATTAACACCAGGTTCAGTCTCAATTCTAATTGCTTGACCACCTGCCCATTCAATTTGTTGTGCTAAACGAGTACTAAATTCACCGTTAACAGGAATTATTACTTTATCATCTTTTTTAATTAAATTTACAACAGAACATTCTGTTGCACCAGTTCCAGAAGCAGAAAGACAAACTGCGTCTCCTTCTGTTTCAAATATTTTTTTTGTAT
>CACDFH010000008.1 GCA_902552015.1 uncultured marine group I thaumarchaeote
TGATAATGCAATTTTACATATTGCTTCTAAAGATTTGTAAGTTTTTGGTGGTTGTTTTACTCCAGGAATTATTGCACTCATACATTGACCATTTACAAAATTCACAAATTTGAGCATGTGTTGATGCTCTTCTTGTGCTTGAGCATGGAAAAATTTTGCGGCGCCATCGTAACCGGTTATATCACACCATGATGCTGCAGAAAGGTATGCGTTAGCAGCGTTTGCTTCCATTTCGATTTGTTTGTTTAGTGCTTTGACTAGAGGTGCTGATATTTTCATACAGTATATTATTCTCTGGAGTTAAAATACTTCTCGAAAATTACCCTTACCTAATTACGCTAAGCTAATTGCAAAAGTTCTAAATTGAACCTCAATTATGCAAACATATGTCCGATAACGCATTAATGGAAAAATTTGAGCAAGAAGTATGGTCGAAGGTTCCACATAGAGAAGAAAAGGATGGCAAAGTAGAGATTGTTAACGCAACACCGTTAACTGATCTTACTGAGGATTTGAAAGAATGTGCAAAATCAGTTTACAATGTGGACATTAGTGGAAAAGATTTCAAAATTTATGGTAAGTTTGATGGTACATTACTGACAGGTTCAATCAAGGTGAGACCTGCAGTAAACATTATTCACGATGCAATCACTACAGGTAAAATTACTTCAGGAACAACTGTTATTGAAGCCACTTCAGGAAACTTTGGAATTGCATTAGGATTATTATCAAAAATTGGTGTTACCGCAATTGCACTTGTATCAAGAAAACTTCAGGAAGGAGTTTTCAAAGAATTAAGAAATGGAAATATTCGAATTATGGATTTAGACATGGATATTTGTCCTGCACCTGGAATGGAAAGTAAACAAGACGAGTTGGTTGCAAAAGCTACCGCTGCAAATGTTCGTTCACAGATGATTGAACTTGGATTTGAACCTGAAATTTTTGACAGCAACATTGCAGATATCGAGACACTTTTAGCTAAAAAAGATATAATCAATTTAGCAAAATTCCTTGCAAAAATTTACAATTTATTTTGCCCAGAACAATATGATAATGATCTAAATGTTGATGCACATAGAACTGTAACAGGCGTTGAGATTGATCAACAATTACATGAAAATGGCGAGTCATTAGAAAATTTCAATATTGTTTGTACATTTGGAACAGGTGGAACATCTGGAGGATTAAGTAGATACTTTGATGAAAAATATAGTAAAAAAGGGGTTCATGTAATATTTCCACCTGACCAACAAGATGTTGCAGGTATAAGAACAGTAGGTAATGCAGATGGTCTGAAATATTATGATCCAGAAAAATATGCAGGTAAACATCAGATTGATTTTGAGGAAGCAAAACCATTGTTGAAATTCTTTGTTGACAAAGGTCACGATATGGGTGAAAGTAGTGCACTTGAACTTTATGCAGCATTACAAATGATTTACAAAAATGGAGGAAACTATGTTGTTATGATTTGTGATGGAATTGGAAAATATAGAAAGAATTTTGAAAAGATTGGAAATAGTATTACGCCGAACCAAGTGTCACAACAAGATGTTTCATCAAGTGCAAATGATTATGATAAAGTGATATGGATTCATACTCAATACACTCCAAAAGAGGAAGGAATTGAATTATTGGCAAAATCACTTGGAATTGATAAAAGTAAGATAATAGTACCAAATGCCAGAACTGCACAAGAATTGCTATCAGGACAACAAGTTCCTGAAGAGATTGACCAGGCATTGCAAGAGTCACAAGGAAAATCATTGATGGTTTGCATGGCAGGAAGAACATCCCTAATGGCGGCAAATGTTCTAGCCGACAAAGGTATCCAAACTGATAGTTTAACTGGAGGAATTACAGGGCTTCCGGAGAGCCAGACAAAAGATTTGTCGGAAATAATCGAACAAGCCTCACAATTCTGATATTTTTATAGACAATCCAAATAATAGAAATTTATGAAATGTCTTTCCATTTGTCAACCATTTGCAGAGTTAATTGTTCAAGGTAAAAAAACAATTGAATTGCGAAAATGGAATACCAAATTTCGAGGTGAATTTTTAGTTCATGCTGCAAAGAATGTACTAACAGAAGATTGTAAGAGATTGAAAATATCACCTGAAGAGATTGTTACAGGTGCAATAATAGGAAAAGTAAATTTGGTTGATGTTAAAAAATATGAGTCAGACAAAGAACTCAACAGGGACAAGAAAAAACATCATTCAGTATCAAATAATACAAAAAACAAGTATGGATTCATTTTAGAAAACCCAAAAAAATTACGAGTGCCTATTGAATATATGGGAAAATTAAATTTCTTTGAATTTCATCCAGATGAGATAAAAAACAATGAAGTAAAATTAGATCTTTTTGAAGAAGAACATCGGTATATGTGGATAAACCGTCATTAATTGGAATATCAGACTGAAATCAAATCCATGTATATATAAAGGGAGTATTTAAAAGAGTAGAAATGCCACAGACAAAACCAATTGTAAGTGTAGAAAACGTGGTCGCATCAGCATCAGTTGATCAGAAAGTAGATCTAAATGATATTACTAAAAAATTTCCTGATACAGAGTACCACCCAGATCAATTTCCAGGTTTAGTATTCCGATTGGAAAGTCCAAGAACTGCTACACTAATTTTTAGAACTGGTAAAATGGTATGTACCGGCGCAAAATCTGAAGAAATGGCAGTAAAAGCTGTTCAAACAGTTGTAAAACAATTACGTAAAGGAGGTATCAAAATTAAGAAAGATGCAGTCATTACTGTACAAAATATTGTTGCAGCAATTAATCTAGGTGGTAAAATACATCTAGAACAAGCAGCAAGAAAATTGCCAAGAAGTATGTACGAACCTGAACAATTTCCAGGTTTGATTCACAGAATGCTTGATCCAAAAACAGTTATTCTATTGTTTGCATCAGGAAAACTCGTATGCACAGGAGCTAAGAAAGAAGCAGATGTGTATAGATCTGTACATAACCTACACTCCACATTAGAAGAAAAAGAATTAATGATCTACGACGCGTAGATTTTCCAATTCTATTTATTATTTTTAGATTTTCTTTAGCTCATCTTCAATCTCAATTAGAGATTTATTTTTTGGATCTAATTCTTTTATTTTATTACAACACTCGATTACTTTTTCTTTATTTTTTAGATTTAGATATACACTTGCTTTGATTGCCAGAGCATCAAGATCAAACATTCCAATTTCCAGAGTTTTATCCATATACTCTAATGTCTTTTCAGGATCACCTTTGATGTAATAGATTGTACCAATGATAAATGCAATATCAGGATCATGTTCAAGTTTTTTTTCAATTCCGTGTCCATATTCTAGTGCTTCATCATATTTTTTTTTCTTTACAAGTGTTCGAAGTCGACGTCGGGGGTTATTAAAAAGACCAGTCAAGTGTTTATCAAAATTATGCTTTGTTTGATAGCTCAGATTGGAGTTTATTCCAGTCAGCAAGAAATGCTTTAAGACCCTTATCAGTTAATGAATGACCAAGCATTTTAGCTAATACTCCAGCAGGCAAAGTTACAACATCAGCACCAATTTTTGCAGCATCTACAACATGCTGTGGATGTCTTACACTGGCAACAAGAATTTCAGTTTTAAAATCATAGTTTGAAAATACTTGTTTGATTTCTCTAATCAAATCCATTCCAGTATGACCAATATCATCCAGTCTTCCAATGAAAGGACTAACATATTTTGCCCCTGCCTTGGCAGCAAGAAGAGCTTGATTTGCTGAAAATACAAGTGTGACATTAACAGGTATTCCCTGCTCTGAAAAACTCTTACAAGCTTTTAATCCGTCACCAGTCATTGGACATTTAACTACAACATGTTCACCATACTCTCTAAGTTTTTTTCCTTCCTCCATCATTCCATCATAATCAGTACTTACAACTTCTAAACTTACATCACCTTTGATTATTCTAGTAATTTCTTCCATTGCAGCATGTGGGTCGCCACCTTCCTTTGCAAGTAAAGAAGGATTGGTGGTAATTCCATCCAACAAACCCATGTCGTTGTATTTTCTAATATCGTCTATGTTTGCCGTATCAAGGAAAATTTTCATTGTTTACTCCGGATATCCTTGACAGTTTTTTCTATATTAATTGATGTGATGCCATGTTTTTCCAATAATTGTGGAATTTCATTATCACGAGCAGATTCACCAAATTTATCCTGTGCCCCAATTCTGCGTATAGGAACAGGATATGTCTCAGAGACAACTTCAGTCACAGCAGAACCAAATCCTCCAATTACATTATGTTCTTCACAAGTTACAATTCCACCAGTTTCTCGTGCAGCTTTTTCTAAGATATCCTTGTCAATTGGTTTCACAGTAAAACAATCAATCACTCTACATGAAATACCATCTTGCTGAAGTTTTTCAGCCGCATCTAAAGCCATCTTCACTGTAATTCCAGTAGCAGCTATTGTGCAATCATTTCCATCTCTTAATGTTATACCTTTTCCAATTTCAAATTCTTGTGAATCAGAGTGAACAGTAGGTACTTTTGATCTGGCCATTCTCATGTAAAATGGACCATAAATTTCTGCAATATTTTTTGTTAATTTTGATACAGCCACAGCATCAGCAGGAATTAGAACTTTCATGTTTGGGATAACACGCATAATTGCAATATCTTCAATCGTTTGATGTGAACCGCCATCAGGTCCCACAGATAGTCCACCATGAGAAGTTACTAATTTAACATTCAAGCCTTTTTTTTCTCCTCTTGAAGGATATGCAATTGAATTTCTTATTTGATCAACACATCGTCCTGGTAAAAATATTGCATACGTACTTGCAAATGATGTTTTTCCAGAATAAGCTAATCCTGCAGCAACAGATACTAAATTTGCTTCAGCTATACCTACATTAAAAAATCTATCAGGAAAACTTTTTCCAAAACCCGATGTTTTCAATGAATCAGTGGTATCTGCACCTAAAACCACAATATTTTTGTCTTGTTCACCTAATTCAGTTAGTGCTTTTCCATATGCAGTTCGCATATCACCAAATTCATCAGTCATTAATATCCAAGCTCCGTTGCTATTTGTTGCAATTCATCTTTTTTCTTGCCTATAACATGCAAGTCAATCCATTTATTGACTAATTCAGTTCCTCCAAGTTCATTTGCTTTTTGAATTAACAATTTTCTTCTAGTTCTTAATACTTGATTTCTAAATTCTCTAATTACTAATCTAACATCTGTTTGACCAATTATGGCACTACCACCAACAAATGCACGTGCACCATCTGCAAAACATTGACCAATGTTATCTAGAGTTACTCCACCATCAGCTTCTATGTAACCAGTGAAACCATTTTCTTTCAAATTGACCAAAAGATTTTTTGTCTTTTCATGTGTATTTTCTATGTATTTTTGACCTGACTTTCCAGGAATCACAGACATCACTATAATTTGATCAAGTGAAGAAACGAATTTTTTACTCCAATCAGGCATGGATGTATCAGGATTTATTGCCAAACCAACACCAACTTTGTTTGATTTTAGTAAATCATGTATTTCCCCAAAACTTGATTCATCACAAACTTCTGCATGAACAGTTACAATATCACTTCCAGCATCAATATAATTTTGAATTTGTTTAACAGGTTCATTAATCATTAGGTGTGTGTCAAATGGAATTACAGTTAGAGGTCTTAACTCCTTAATTTTTGTGTGATCAAAAGTGGAATTTGGAACAAATTGACCGTCCATTACATCTAGATGTATGTAATCAGCTCGTCCATCATCACATCGTTTAACTTCATTTTCTAAATTCGTCATATCACCTGCAATAATAGAAGGAGCAATCATAAATTGAGAATCTAATTCTTGATTAATTACAGGAACAAGTGCAGGATTTGGAGCTTTTCCATGCCATTGCGGATTATCTTCCATATGTTCAACTGCTTTTCCTTTTATTGTTCTGGCTATGATGATTGATGGCATACCTTTAACAGATTTTGCTCTAGTAAGTGCATCAGAAACTTGTTCAATTCTATGACCATCAACTTCGATTACATTCCAACCAAAGGAACGCCACTTGTCACCAGTTTTCCATCTGCTAGCATCTTTCCACATTTCAGAAAGTTCATCACCTTCCAGTGATTCATCAAGCGGCATAATTTTTTCAGTGTAAGAGTCTTGTTGTATGAAATTCCTATCAAGAATTAAAGTCAAGTTATCAACATTGTATTTAGCAGCAGTCATTGCAGCTTCCCAAACTTGACCTTCATCACTCTCGCCATCACCCATTACTGTAAAAATATGCGTGTCTTTCTGGTCAAGTTTTGCAGCCAATGCATTTCCAATTGAATAAGATAATCCAATACCTAGAGATCCTCCACAAAATTCAACACCAGGACATTTAAGATCAGGATGGCCTTGTAATTTACTTCCAAATTGTCGCAACGTGTCTAATTGAGATTCCTCAAAATATCCAGCTACAGCCATGTTTGAAAATAAACCTGGTGAAGCATGACCTTTTGATAGAATTAGTTTGTCACGGTCCTCCCATTCAGGGTTTTTTGGATCAAACTTCAAATGATTATAAAAAATACAGCCCATAATCTCGGCCATTGAAAATGAACCACCTGGATGACCAGAACCAGCAATGGAAGTTCCACGAATAACTAATTTTCTTGCTTTAAGAACATTTTTTTTAATTTGATAGTAATTTAGGCCCATTTTGATTTATTGACCAAATTGATACTTTTAATTTTACACATGATCGTCCTCACGAAAAAATAGCCAGAATTACATAAATAGCTATTTCCGAAAATTTTAATCTACAAAGATCGTATCCCAAGTATGGAATTTCATGATTCACTTCCACTCATGATTTATGATGACAAATGCTATGTTTGCATAAAATTTGCCAAGTTGATGAATTTCTTGGCAAAAGGGAAATTACGTATGATCGGTCATTATACACAATTTGGAGGAGAAATACGAGAAAAAATTCTAGAAGATGATGCATTGGAAATGTTTTGGTTTATTGATAAAGAAACAGCATATGGAGGAAGAGCAGCAATTATACCATTATTATCAGCAATTTTGAGAGTTCATGGAAGAGAATTCAATAAAGTAAGCATTCAAGAATCATGTGACATAGGATGTAAAGATTCATTGGCAGTATTTTTCCGCTCAGCCAGTTTAATCACACATAGCAGAAAGATCAAGATAAGTAATGTATAAAAAAAGTATTTTTTAGAAAAGTTGTATGAGAATTAGAGCAGAAACGGGTCTTGCAACAAAAAAGAAAACCTCAATTTTATGTGCATTTTGTATTGAGGATACAAATGTTGCAATAGGATTAGGAAAATTCAATAAAAAAATTGACCAAACAATTTCACAATCAGTGAAAGAATTCAAAGGAGGAAAAGGTAAGATCACGATCATTCATTCACATAAAGAAGTTCCATCAGAGAGAATTTTGATTGCAGGATTAGGTAAGAAGAATAAACTAACCTCAGATGTTATTAGAGATGTTACAGGAAATATTACGAAAAAGATTCATGAATTAGGAATAAAGGAATTTACAATTATTACACCAGAGAAAATTTCAGTTAAAAATGATCAAGTTATAACAGCGATTGTTGAAGGTGCAAATCTTTCATTGTATGATTTTGATTTATACAAAAAAGAAAAATCAAATAAAAAAGAACCAGATCTTACATTATTAACATCTGAAAAAAATGCACAGAAAATAATTAAAAATTCAATAACAATATCAGATGCAGTTAGATTTACAAGAGATGTTGCAAATCTTCCGCCAAACGAATGCCCTCCAGCAAAATTAGGTGAAATTGCAAAGAAAATTGCAAATCAAAATAAAATGAAATGTACTGTATTTTCAAAAAATGAAATAAAAGCTAAAAAATTGGGTGGAGTTACAGCAGTTGGACAAGGAAGTAAAAATGAACCTAAATTCATAATTCTAGAATATAGAAACGGGAAGAAAGAACAAAAACCAATCTTACTTGTTGGAAAAGCCGTAACTTTCGATACAGGTGGAATTTCATTAAAACCTGGGGAAAAGATGGACGAGATGAAGTTTGACAAGTGTGGAGGCTGTACAGTTTTAGGTGTAATGAAAGCAATTTCAGAATTAAAACTTCCAATCAATGTGATAGCAATTGTTCCTTCTGTCGAAAATATGCCAAGTGGAGATGCGTTTAGACCAGGAGATATTATAAAATTATTTAATGGTAAAACTGCAGAAATTCTGAATACAGATGCAGAAGGAAGATTGATTTTAGCAGACGGACTTGCTTATGGAATAAAACATTATCAACCATCTTCAGTAATGGATTTTGCTACATTAACTGGAGCCTGTATTGTAGCATTAGGAACCAATGTGGCAGGAATTGTAAGTAATAATACAAAACTTGCAACAAAGATCAAATCATCATCTGCAAAAACTTCTGAAGAAGTTTGGGAACTACCAATAAATGATGATTATATGGATATGGTAAAATCAAAGGTTGCTGACATTAGAAATCTTGGAATGGGAAGAGCAGCAGGAACTATTACAGCGGCTGCATTTTTAGCAAATGCTGTAGGAAACGTACCATGGGTACATTTTGACATTGCAGGAACTGCATGGATACAACCATCTACAAAAAGTAAATCTTACAATTCACACGGTGCAACAGGATTTGGTGTTAGATTAGTAGTAGATTACCTCATGAATCATAAATAATTCATGTTTTTACGATTTTTCTAAATATCCAGTTTTTAATTTTCAACAAGGCAAACACCCAGATAAAAATCAGAATCATTGCAATTAAGACTTTGAAACCAGAATTTATGAGAGGATCCAAGTCATTATCACCAGAAAATGAAAGTGGACCTACAAAAACTACCATCAAGCCACCGCCAACTAAAATTAAAATCCACATAGCAAAAATGAAAGAAAATATTGCAAGAGACATTAGATAGTAACTCCCATCATAAATGCCGTAATTATTGCAAGTATTCCAGAAAATATTGCAAGTTTAAAAATTTCAATACCTATTTGTTTTTCAGAGAGTGGCTTTTTTGCAATTAATAGTCTAACTAGAGTAATTGGAGCATGATTTTCAGATGTAGTTTGTAACTTCCAATCTTCAGTATGTGAAGTTGGATTTTTTATTTCACGATGTTCAACGATTTTCTTAACACTAGAAAGAAACAAGAATGAGTTGATAATTGCAGGAAGGATTGCTATGGCAGCTATAACTTCTACACCGCCAATTATAGCAATCGAACCATAAGCAGCACCAAATGTTATAGCACCTGAATCACCAGGAAATATCTTACTTGGAAATTTATGATATTTGTAAAACGCTAATGACACAAACGACAGGCATAGAGAGATTATTCCTACTTCATAATTTTGTAATATGAATAAACAGATTGATAATGCAAAACTTGCAATTGTTGTGAAACCACTTGCAACACCATTTAGAACATCAATTGAGTTTATTGTATTTCCCATGATTGGTATCATAAATACAACTAACGCCATGTAAAGTAAAGGAATTTTTACAGAACCAAATAATGGAAAGTCCAAATTTGAATCATATGCACCAAGTAACAATATAGGAGCTGCACAGAATGCAAGTGCAAGAGGTTTAAACCAACCACCCATAGTTTTTCTATCATCAATCAAACCAACAATAAACGCAAAGAAAGTTGTTAGAATAACAGCTAATATTTCAGAAATAGGAAAAAATACATACAAAATTATCAGTGATAATTCAATTCCAATAATTATTGATAAGCCTCCAGGTCTTGCAACCATTGTTTTTTCTTTTTTGTTTGCATCAACTACTGTTATGTTACGTTTTTCTAAAGCACGTATTACAAAAGGTGTTAGACCATATACGGAGAAAAATGCAACGACTATTGCAATTATTGCTGGGATTATTAGTTGTTCCATTATCTGACCTTTTCTACCTGTGACTTGATACTTTTTGCAATAGTCATACCGATTTTATCTATTTCTGCTAATTTCTCAAGTGGTGCTTTTTTCAATGCAGTCCTGTTTTTATAGCCATTTTTGTACAAAATTCGTGCACGAACTCTACCAACATTTCTTATTCTTACCAAATCAATCAATTCATGCTTAATTCCATAAACAATACGCTTACGTAAAACATCCAATTCTTTGACTAAATCTTCACGTCTAAATTCACGAGATAATTCCCTTAATGAATAAACAAGCCATTCTGCAGTTTCTGCCATTCTATGCATATCTCCAGATTCAATTCCAAGTTCTTCTGAGAGATTGACCTCCGTGCCTTCATTGGTCCATAAATCCAAAGCGAGAAGACTCCTAGAACAATCTTCTTCTTCAATAATTCTAATTAGTGTTTGACGATTATTTTCAATTACAATACTTGCTTTTTCAAGATCTTTTTGTCGAAGATCAAAAGTTGGATAGAATTCATCACAAGTTGTAACAAGATGTAAAAATCCAAATGTGTGCTCACCTCCTTTCACAATGTCATATTCAATTGCATTTCTAAAATCACGTGCAGTCATTGGATCTATGTACAATCTAGAAACTTTTTGTCCAAATCTCGTAGCAAGAAATCCTCCATCATTTTCTGAGATGAATTCTTCATCTAATAGGAAAGTTTTTGCATTTTCCAAATGTAATTCTATTATATCATCATCGGTTTGAGTACCGCCTAATGTTTCTGAAAAAAATTCATTTATTTTATCTTCAGTTATTGATGGAGAAGTTACAATTAGACTAAGCAGATGTATTCGCAATGAACGTGGAGTTATAATTTTGGATTCAATTGGTTCAGGTTCACCGTCTACGTATCGTTCTAAAAGCAACTCTTGATTATTTTTTCCAATTATAATTGATTCACCCTCATCGTCATATTGTGGTCTACCTGCACGCCCACAAAGTTGTTTATACTCTAAAACACTGATAGGAACATTTCCACCATACTGAGAATTATAACGTAGAACACTTGAAATTACAACTCGTCTTGCAGGAAGGTTTACACCTGCAGCTAATGTCGGAGTAGCAGATAATAATTTTATTTTTCCACTTCTAAATTCAGTTTCAATAATTTCTCTACATTTTTGATTTAATCCTGCATGATGAAATGCAACACCTTGTTTAACTACAAATGCTAATTTTTTTACTAATTGTGTATGCTCATTATTTGCTAAAATTTTTTTTGAAATTTTTAATAATTCATTTAATTCATCTTTGGATAATGTTTTTTCAATAGGAGGACCAGAATCTACTGCAAGTTTTGCAGCACTAGTTCGGGTATTTGCAAAAAGTAAACCCTGTCCACCATTTTTTACTGAATCCACGCCTAAACCAATAGTAGATGAGCCTACATAATCAAAACTAACATCGTATGTTTCTCGATCTTGATTTGTTACTGAAAAATCATCATATACTGCTTCAGAAAGAGGTACAGGTCTCCAAGTACTTTCAACATGTTCACAATCTAGCCATTCAGCTAATTCATCAGAATTTGTTATAGTTGCACTCAATGCAATAATTTGTGGAATTTTTCCAATCAATCCAGACTTTAATCTTGTCAGAACCATCTCCAAAGTTGGACCACGACCTTCATCACCAATTAAATGAATTTCATCAACAATGACAAGACCTATTTCACTTATCCATGACTGACCAAATCTCATTAAAGCATCCATTTTTTCATTTGTTAAAACTAGAATGTCAGAATTTTCTAATTTATCTTCCACAGAATCAAAATCACCTGTAGAAATTCCAACTTTAATTTTTCTTCCAAGATTTATTTTTTCTAGCTTTTTGAATTCTGTAAATTTTTCAGCTGCTAACGCACGTAAAGGACTCAGATATACTATTTTTGATTTATGTTTTGGTAAATGTGCAAGCATTCCAAGCATTGCAATTAGTGTTTTACCACTTGCAGTAGGTGCAGAAACCAAAACGCTCGTTCCATCTAAAATTCCAGCATCAACAGAATATGCTTGTGGTTCATATAATTTTTCAAAGCCTTCAGAAGTTAGAAAATCAATTGCAGCAGGTTCTAGATCAAGTTTACTTATTTTCATACTATGTTATAATGACCAGGTTTTGACTCATAAATAGATGAGTCTCTTGCCATTTTTCGAATGAAGTTTTTGGCTTCTTCTTCAGTAAACTTTTCAGTTTTTGCTAATTCTTCTACTAGTTGTTTTTCTTCTACAGGAGATTTATGTTCACCTTCAAGGGATTTCATTACATCCATAAATAATTGCATTTTTGATACTTCACTTCTTGGTCTTCCTTGTAATACTCCAAGATCTACTTTTCCAGTATTGACATCAATTCCTGCAACTTCAAACATACTTTGTAACAGATCAATTGCGCGTTGTGCATCATCACTATCAACTTGATTTTTCATTAGGAGGCGTGCCCTTGCTGTAGCCAATCTAATCAAACCTTCTAATTGTCTAGGCGTAACTGTAATCATTTCTTCGGCTTCAACATTTCTCATTTTCATGTAGTAATCAAGAATTTTATCTTCAGCCTCTTTGGTTAATGTTGGATTAATTCTTTTTACATATGCAAGATATTTTGTTAATGTTTCAGAATCAATTTGAGATTTTTTATCAATTCCACTTGGAGTGTGCAAATTAATTATGTGTTGAGCAATTTGTGTATCTCTTTCTTTTGATGGTTTATCACGAACTACAAAAATTAAATCAAAACGAGTTAGTAACGGAACTGGAAGATTAACATTTTCTGTAATATTTTTGAAAGGATCGTATTTTCCAAACATCGGGTTGGCAGCTGCCAGAATTGAAGTTCTAGCATTCAATGTTGCAACAATTCCTCCTTTAGAAATACTGGCTGTTTGCTGTTCCATAACTTCGTGCAATGCACTTCTATCTTCAGCCTTCATTTTATCAAATTCGTCAATACAAACTAAACCTTGATCACCAAGCACAGTTGCACCAGCTTCTAACATGAAAATTCCATTTGTGTCTCTAACAACTGCAGCAGTTAAACCAGCAGCTGTAGAACCACGTCCAGAAGTATACAAACCACGAGGAGCTACTCTAACACAGAATTTTAACATCTCACTTTTTGCAGTACCTGGATCACCAACTAGGAATACATTGATGTCACCTCTAATTTTACTACCATCCTCTAGTTCTCTTTGTGTAGAACCTGCCATTAGTAGTAAAATCGACTCTTTGATAATTTCATGTCCTGTAATATGAGGAGCATACGAGTCAATCAGTTGTTGATACAAATCAGGGCTTTTTGCTAATGATTTAATCATTTTTTCATCTTCAGGAGAAATTTCTTCTCTATCAATTTTTCGAGATTTTTTATCTTTCTTACCACCTAAAAATTCAACATTATTTCCATCTAATCTTAATCTGTACAAAGGACTGCTATTCTTTGATACACCACTCATTTTCTCTTGTTCAATTCTAACAATTCCTGTAAGAACTACTCTATCGCCAGGTCGTGCATTATCTACCAAATCTTGTTTTACAGTAACATCCAGGTAATGAGGTAACTGTCCAGGTGGAAGATCCTCAGGTAATTCTTGTAGACGTACAAATTGTACATCAATAAATCGGCTTGATTCAGGTTCAACGCCTAGTTCTCTATGAGTACATTTTGGATTTGAACACTGTACTGGAGATGTCAGAGATAAACCATGTCCAAGTAACACATCGGTTCTATGACCTTCTGGACAAACAAAAACTAATTCTTTTGCAAGAGGTTTTACTTCAGATGCTCTTAACACCATTCCAGAAACACTAGTTATTTTTCCAATAACTTCAGCATTGATTTGACGTAAACTACGTTGAACAGGATAATTTGCAATTCTTGCTCTTATTTCATGTTCAATTTTTTTTGCATATTTTGGAAAACGTTCTTGTAAAATTTCTTTTATTGCTCTTGAAAATGCTTCCAGAATAGAATCAGGATTTTCACCAAAAACAGATTCAATATCAGGATGTGATACAAGATCGTTGTAATCAATATTGATGAATTTAGATTTTGATGGCATCATATTATCAATATCATCAACATATCGGAAATTTCCGTTTTCATCTTTAAACTCCAGTAAGAATTTTTTTACATAGTCAGATAATGCAGATTCAGTTTGTGTTTCAAGTGTCATTTCTTTTTACCCAATATTTGTTCTTTAAATGCAAGACTAGCATTATGTATCTGATTATAATATACCTCTTCTTCTACACTAAGTTTTGACGATAGGTCAGATGTAAGTTTAGACGAATCTGCTAATCTAACAATTTTACCTTGTCTAATCCTTACTAATTGATTCAACATGCTTTCTGCTTTATCAAAATCATTAGTTTCAAGTTTTTTCATGTATGCATGAAGTTTAATGTAAAAATGTTTATCTAATGTTGCAAGTGAATCTTCGTCTGCGATATCTTCTTTCACTTTTGCTTGCTTTAATTCTTTAATCATGTCTTGTTCATGTAAGATTACATGTTTTTCGGATTCTAAAATATCAGCAACCCATCTAGGAATATTCATCATTTCATTTTCTTTTCCGTCTATCTGTACACCAGATACATCCATCTTTAGGTCATGTTTGAATTCGACTTTAACGTCTTCTAGACCATACCCTATCGAATGAACTTTGATTACGTCCTCTAATTCCAATATTGATCACACACCTTTCAGGGATTTATGGACAGCGATCGATCAATTTTCTCAACCATTAGCTTTGATCATTTGATCCTTCTAGGCATTTATTAATAACAAAATGGGTTTGCAACTATGACAATTTCAGATATTATGTGGGTAGAGAAGTACAGACCAAAGAAAATCTCAGAAGTAGTCAATCAAAAGGACATCAAAGGAAGCCTTTCAGCACTACTCAAAAATCAAGAAGAGATGCCACATTTACTATTTTCAGGTTCTGCAGGAGTTGGAAAGACTACAATGGCATTATGTATTTCTCAAGAGATTTTGGGAGATAAATGGAAAGACTACACATTAGAGCTAAACGCGTCAGATGAAAGAGGAATCAATATGGTGAGAGAAAGAGTAAAAAAATTCTCACGTTTTGCAGGACTTGATACAGAAATTCCATTTAAGATAATTATTTTGGATGAAGCTGATGAGATGACATCAGATGCTCAAACAGCACTGAGAAGAATAATTGAAGATACGGCAAAATTTTGTAGATTCATTTTGATTGCAAATAATATTTCAAAAATTATAAATCCAATTCAAAGTAGATGTGCAGTTTTCAAATTCTCACAAATTGATGAAAAAGAAATTACCACACATCTAAAAGCTGTATTAAAAAAAGAAAAAGGTAAGGCTGACGAAAAAGGTCTAAAAGAAATTGCCGGATATGCAGGAGGAGATCTTAGACATGCAATTAATCTACTACAAACTGCTGCAAGTACAGGAGATATTACTCAAGATAGTGTAAAAGCAGCCGCAGGATTAACAAAAACAAATGATGTAGATGATGTTTTGAAATTGGCAGTTTCAGGTAAAATTCAAGATTCTAGAAATAAAATGATTGAATTGATCAAGGTTTATGGAATGTCAGAATCTGACTTTCTCAAATACATCAATCAAGCATTATTTTCTGCAAAATATGATAACCTAGAGGAATTATCACAAATCATAGCAAAGTATGATTATCGAATTTTAGTTGGTTCAAATCCAGAAATTCAGTTATCAGCAATGCTTGCAGAATTAGGAAAGTTATCGAAATAGCTAAAAACCTTCAGGTGGTTTTTGTACAAATACATTACATACCAAAGCATCTGTTTTTTCATCACGATATTGAACATTACAAGAGACAAATTTTCCCTTTAATGCACGCTCTAAATCTTCAAGAGTTGTTTCTTTGTATTCAGGGTTTTCAGGATTATCAATTTTAGATATTATGATTTTTTCAATTCTACTATACTGCTCCTGATTATCTTTTCTATAATGAGTGACATCTAATTCAAATGCATTTCCAGATATACACCTAACAACTGGTCCTCCAATTCCATCACCCATGGAAAATATGAGATAATAGAAGTATAAATTTCAAAATTAAAACGCCGAGAGAGGGATTTGAACCCCCGCGTTCTTGCGAACACAGGCTCTCAAGGCCCGCGCCCTACCAGGCTAGGCGACCTCGGCAAAAATTGGTGGTAAATACTGCTTAAAATTTGTAAGTATCTAAAAGAGAAAGTGAATATTTAGAGCAATTCTAATCGTGTGCGTGAGGATTTTCTGAACCGGATTCCATTTTCACAAAAGTTCCAGCTGCTTTCTCATGAGCTTCTAAGTTAGATTGGTCGACAAGAACAGCTTGTGGTGGACAAACTGAAACACATGCCATGCAATAGATACAATCATGTTCTCTTATAGCATCTGCTTTATCGGTAAAATCACGACGTTCTTCTTTTTCAGTTTCACCAGTACCTTTCCAAGGAGTTGTGTCGTTAACCGCATCTATTCCTGATATATCCTTATCAGTTCGATACCATTGAAAGACTTGTACTGGACATGCTTCTATGCAAGCACCATCTGCAACACAAACATCCCAATCATTTGCAACCATTGTTCCGGTAATACCAAGTTTCTCCATTTTTTCACCGCGTTTTTCATAATCAGCTAAAACTTGTTCATTCTTGGATGCATCCCATTCATTTTGTCCTTCACCAGCTTGTGATGGCCAAACCCAATGAAAATTACCAGAGTCAGCATCAATGATTTTACCTATTGGTTTCTTATCACCATGACAAAAGTCCTCATTAATTGGCATTATTCTAAGATCGTAGAGTTATTATTTAAATCTAAATAAAATTAGTTGTAACTAAACATGATTTACAATATTTTGAAAATATCTACGTTCATATCTTTTCACGTTAATTGACATCATGGACATTATCAAATACGACATATACAGTGGTCCGAATATTGGAATCTATAGTACAGTTAATGATGAATTTATTTTTCTGCCAAGAGGTTTTGCAGATGGTAAATCTGAAAAATTATCAGAATATCTAGAAGTGAAACCATTAGAGGTGTCTGTTGCAAATGCCAGAGTATTGGGAGTTTTGATGGCAGTAAATAATCACGGCATACTATTACCTAGTACATGTTCAGAAGGAGAATTTAATCATTTTAAGGAAAATACAGATCTTAATGTTGAGATTTTAGATGTGAAAAATAATGCACTAGGAAATATGATGAGTGTTAATAATAAAGGAGGAATTGTGTCACCGCTAATTCCAAAAGAAGACTTACAAAAAATACAAGATGTGTTAAATATAGAAGTATTACAATCCAAGATTGCAGGCTTTCAACAGGTTGGAGCAGTCATGACTACATCTGATACAGGAACCGTAGTTCATCCAGAAACAGATGAAGAGGATATGAAAACCATTAGTAATTTACTAGGAGGAAATATTGAAGCCGCAACAATCAATGGAGGAATACCATTTGTATCATCTGGAATATTGGCAAATAACAATTCAGTTGTAGTCGGTTCACTAACTAACGGTCCAGAAATTATGATGCTCACTAGAGCGTTTTTACATTAAGATTTTTTTTACATGTTCAAGTAAATCAGGGATTAAAATTTTATTTTCAGTTCTATCAGACATATTTCTTACAACAACCATATTTTTTGAAAATTCATCTGGACCCACAATTATAACAAATTTTGAGTTTGTTGATTGTTCCATCTGTTTTTTTAATGCTCTACCAGAAAGATCAATATCAGTAGGGATAGAATTCTCTCTCAAGATAGATGTTATTTTGATTGCATTTGATTTCATTTCTTCATTTACATACAAAACAGAAACACGATTAGTTTTTTGTAAGAATGATGAAGTTTGGTTTTCTAGAGCAAGTATGATCCTTTCAACACCACCTGCAACACCTGTAGCACCAAGATCATCTCTACCAAAAACAGACGGCAAATTATCATATCGCCCACCACCTACTAATGCACCAATATCAAAATTTTTATCAAAAGCCTCAAAAACTATTCCCGAATAATAATCAAGACCTCGAACTATTCCAAAATCAATTTGAATGTTATTTACATTACGATTTTTCAAAGATTCAAAAAGAGATGTAAGTTCATTCCAGTTTTCAAATTGAGTTACATTAAATTTTTTAGATATTTCATCAGGAGAACCTTTCAATTTTGAAAATTCAATTATTTTTTCTAATTTTTCTTTAGAATATCCCTTTTTTTCATATTCAGATATAATTTCCTGTTCAGATTTTTTCTGAATTTTATCTATAGCACGAAGAATATCTGAAATAGTTTCAGAATTTTCAGATTCAAAGAGTGATGAAATGTATGATTGGGTAATTTTTCTGTGTGAGATACTGAGAATTATGTTTTCAAGACCAAGATTTGAGAAAAATTTTGAGGTGAACTCAATAATTTCTGCATCAGTTTCGGTATTTTGTTTTCCAAATATTTCAATATCCCATTGATGAAAAAATCGATATCTTCCTTTCTGTGGTTCATCATATCGCCATACTCCTCCAAACGCAGAAATTTTTGCGGGAAGTTTCATTGATTTTTGTCCAGCAATATATCGTGTCAGACCAACTGTAAAATCAAATCTTAATGAAACTTCTCTGTCACCTTTATCATTGAAAAAATAAACATCATCACGTATTGTAGGTCCACTTTTTGCTTCTATTACAGACATCAATTCAATTGGAGATGGTTCCATTAATTCAAATCCAAAAGTATTGGCAGTTTGAATAAAATGCTGTCGAATATATTCAATTTTTTGAATCTCTAAATTTTCAAAATCTTTCATTCCTCGTGGTAGATCCATTTACAAAAAAAATTGAAACAACGAATTTAGACTTTGCTGTTGGGGTTGTAACTAATTAATAATAGAATATCATGGATATGAAGTGAGTTACAAAACATTAGAGCATGCAACAGATGCAATAATTGAGGTTACTGCAGATAATTTACAAGAAGCATTTCAAATAGCAGGTATTTCTGTAATAGAGACAATTCTAGATATCTCGAAAGTAGACGAGGTAGACAGCAAAAAATTAGTAGTCAAAGGAAAAGATCTCAAATATTTATTATACAATTGGCTTGAAGAAATAATAATTTTAACTATCACAGAAGGATTTGCAGGAAAAAGAATTATGATAGATATTCTAAGAAATGAAAATTATGAAATTCACGCAGAAGTTTTTGGAGAAGCAATAGATTTGAAAAAACATCAATTCAAAGTTGAAATAAAATCACCTACTTTTCATGAAATGGAAATTGAAGAAAATGATAAGATCATAATGAAGTATTTACTTGATTTGTAATGCAATAAATATTGTAAATAAAATAATGAATTATGGAAGATGAGGAATTAGAAAACATTAAGAAAAAACAATTAGAAGATTTACTAAAACAGCAGAACATCAATAATATTCTAAATGAAACACCAGTAATGGAATTAACGTCACAGAATTTTAATCAAGAAATTGCCAATAACGATTTGCTTTTAGTAGATTTTTGGGCAGAATGGTGTGGACCATGCAAATCAATGCACCCAATATTCACAAGAATGGCAAAAAAATACAAACAAGTTAGATTTGCAAGAGTGAATGTAGATAACGCTCAAGACATTGCAATGAGATATGGGGTTCAGTCAATTCCAACATTCATCATGTTCAAAAATGGTGAAATTGCAAATCAAATGGTTGGAGCAGTAGGAGAACCCGGAATACATATGATTTGTAAGAAATTTACAGAGAATCAGTAGCCATAAACAGGGTTAGTTTCTCGCTGAATACTAACAATTTCATTTAGTGTTTGTAATTCTTCTGAAGAAAGTTTATGGGCATATTTTTTTAAAAGTTGTTTTGCTTCAGAGGGAGTAGGCAACGTGTAAAATACATCTTCTTCGTTAATTTGTCGTCCAATTGTAACATTTTGTACAGAACATGCAACTTCTTCACCGGTTTTAACTTCTTGAACAGTTTTACCATCGGCTTCTAGCGAATGAACAGTTCCAATTTTTTTTCCACTTTTATTTGTAAATGCAATTTTTTGTCTAAGTGTTCCAACATCAACACGTATTCCAAAAACAGCAGGATTGTTGTTACGAAAAGTATAACCTTTTAGAAAAGTGAATTTTGATATCGGAGTAAATTCTTTGAAAATAGAATTTTCAAGATCCGATTTGTCATCATCTACCCACTGGGAATAAGTATCAATTAAACTATAGATTACTTTATCTTCAAATACTCTAATGTGACTCTCATCACATTCAGTTTTTGCATCATCAAATACTTTGACATTAAACGCTAAGATGACTCCAAGATGACGATCCTTATCTTTAATTGCTTTTGCTTGCATTACATCTCTACGTGTTACAGGACCAATGTCTGCTTTTGCAATAGGTATTTGTTGTCGTCTAAGCATTTCAGTAATAGCCTCTAAGGAACCAATCGTATCACATTTTAAAATTAAACCAGTTGTTTCAGTATCAATGAACACAGATTCCATTTCAGATTCAAGTGTTTTTTTGAACTCTTCTGCAATTTCTTGTTTTGATGAAGCATAAACAGTTGTTCCTGGTAAAACACCATCAAGATCAGGTGATGCAATTTTTATTCCTGCTGCGGCTTGTACCTCATCTATTGGTTTGAATTTATCTCTTGGATCACGCATTTCATCCAAAGGTTTTGGCAACAATAGAGCCTTAGGTTTTGTGATAATTACTGAATCTCTCTTTGCTACAACAATATTGTCATCTTTCTGAAGATGGCCATCAATTAGAATCATGTTTGCTGTTGGGCCTAGTCCAACCTCATCATTTACTTCCAAAACAATTCCGCGTGTTTGTTTTTCCTCTTGTTCCAGTTTTTTACTTAGAAATTGTTGTGTCAGACCAACTAGAACTGCTAATAATTCAGGTATTCCAACACCAGATCTGGCACTTACAGGTACAATCGATATTTCTTTTTTGAAATCTTGCACTCTATAGAATGCTTCAGATTGATAGCCAAGTATTGATAATGCACCCACAACGTTGTAAATTTGCTCATCAATGTTTGTCTGTATAGAAGGTGACTGTTTTTTTATTGCCTGAGAGATGTATGCGTCATCAGTTTGTTGCCAACCCGATATCATATCCACTTTGTTTAGTGCAACTACGAATGGTACTTTACGACTTTCAAGAATTTTTAGGCTTTCATTTGTTTGAGGTTGAAATCCACGATTAATATCAACAACTAGTATTGCAATATCAGCAGCAGAGCCACCTCTTGCTCGAAGGTTTGTGAACACCTCATGTCCAGGAGTATCAATTACTAAAATTCCAGGTACTTTATTTTCTGCTTTACCTAATTTTTCATATAGTGAACCACATAATTTTTGAATAATTTCATCAGGTAAGAAACTCGCTCCAATATGTTGAGTTATGCCACCAGCTTCTCTACCTTGTACACCAGTTCCTCGAACTTTATCTAAAAGGGATGTTTTCCCTGAATCAACGTGACCTAATACAGCCACAATGGGTTGTCTTATACGCAATGTGAATCACTTGAATACCACACTTACTTCCTTATCAAAGCTTTCTGTTGAATCAGATGCATGTATTATGTTTTCAGTAAAACCTAAACCAAAATCACCTCGGATTGAGCCAGGTTCAGCTTCAAATGATTTTGTTGCACCAACCATTTGTCTTGTTGTAGCAACAGCATTGTTACCTTCAACAACGGTTACAACAACTGGACCAGATGTCATATATTCTAATAATTCACCAAAGAATGGTTTATCCTTATGAACTGAATAGAATTCTGTTGCCAATTCTTTTGTAAATGTAAACATCTTTAATTTTAAAATTGTAAAACCTTTTTTTTCAAATCTTGAAATTATTTCTCCAATTAATTTTCTTTGTACACCATCAGGTTTTACAATGAATAATGTTTGTTCAGACAATTTACTTCTTTTGTTTAATTCCGCCTTTAACGTATTTGTTTGTCCATTTGAATTTTCTAGGATCTCTTTTGAGAGTCATGTAATTTTTTTTACATTTTGCAGAGCAAAACCAAAGAACAGTTCCATCATTTTTAACAAACATTGTTCCAGTACCCTTTGCTACAGGACGGTCACAAAAACTACAAGGCTTAACTAACAAACTCATGATAATCACTAATGTAGTTTCTTTGCCTCACGTTCGGTTTCACGTAAAATTAGTACTTCGCCAACTCTAGGTGAACCTTTAACATTTCTAGTTAGAACACGACCTTTGTCTTTACCTTCACGAACTTTAACTCTAACTTGTATAACTTCTCCTGCAATACCAGTTCTTCCAACAATTTGAATAATATCTGCAGGAGTTAATACGTCAACTTCAGATTCTTTTTGCTGACTCATTGTTCAGTCGAGCCACCTTTTAGTTTAGCTAGGGATGCAACAACTTCATCGACAATATGTGATGCATCTCCGGATTCTAATATAGCAGCGGCAGCTGATGTGACATCAATTCCAAGAGCTTTTCCTAGTTCTTGTTTACTTGGAACAAATGCATAAGCTGCTTTTTGTTCTTCACAGATTAGTGGAAGATGTGCTACAACCTCTGGAGGTTCAACATCTTCTGCAATAATGATTAATTTACTAATTCCACGTTCAATGGCTTTTGTTGCCTCATTTGTACCTCTAACAACTTTGCCAGATGTAGCAGATACTCTTAGGGCTTCAAGGATCGGACTAACAAGTTCTTCCGGTGTTTCAAATTTTACGTAATATGCTTTAGCCATTATGAGCATGCCCCAAAATGGTCTTAAATATGTTATCAGGCGAGAATTGATTTGGTTTT
Organism: uncultured marine group I thaumarchaeote; assembly: GCA_902552015.1. Classification (GTDB taxonomy): domain Archaea; phylum Thermoproteota; class Nitrososphaeria; order Nitrososphaerales; family Nitrosopumilaceae; genus Nitrosopelagicus. The sequence continues at coordinate 22,861 of CACDFH010000008.1, forward strand.
TTCAACAAAATTAGAGATTAATGAATCAAGATTTTGTTGAGAGTTTGATTCTCCGTAAATTCTGATTATAGGTTCAGTCCCACTTGGCCTAATCATAACCCAGTTGTCTTGATCTACTTGAATTTTTATTCCATCTGAGGTGTTTGAATCAGGGAATTCTTTCAAAAGTTCAGAAATAACGAGCTTTGATTGTTCTAAAGAACATTCTATCTTTGTTTTTGTGGTAAAACTAGGGGGTAAATTTTTGATATTATGACTAAGATGTGATTCAGATTTTGAGAGAAGATCTAACATTAGTGCAAGAGTCATAGCACCGTCTCTAACATGATTGTGGTTTCCAAACATAAAACCACCATTTTCTTCATAACCAACTAGTGCATCATCACTTACCATTTTTCTAGAAACTTCTACACTTCCAACTTTTGTTCGTACTACATGAGAATTAGTTTTTTTAACAATATTTTCAATTATGTTGCCAGAATTTAGACAGGTAACCACTTTTGAATTTGGGTATTGTTGAAGGAGATAATCACACAGGAGTAAAGCAGAGCTATCACCTGTTAAAATTTTTCCAGTTTCATCACAAAAAATACTTCTGTCACCATCACCATCAAATGCAATTCCAAAGTTTGAATTTGTGTCAACAACCAATTTAGATAATTCATGAAGATTTTGTGGGGTGGGTTCGGAACCACGACCTGGGAAATCACCGTCAATTTCTTCATTAATAGCATATACATCGCAGCCTAAATTTTCACATAATTTTTTTGCAGTAACAGCTTGTGCACCATTACCGAGATCTAGGCATACTTTGAATTTTTTTGCCTTTATGGAATCAGTATCGATTACTGAAGTTATACCATCAATGTATGTTGAGATGACACTTGTTTCTTCATAGGATTTACCAAATGTTTCAGTTTTTATCCAATTTTTTTCATCAAAAATTTGCTCAATTTTCTGTTCATCTTCACGAGATATTTCTACACCATCTGATGCCACAAGTTTGATTCCATTGTATTGTGGGGGATTGTGTGATGCAGTGATCATCAATCCACCATCATAACCTAATTTTCTTGTAGCATATTCTAAACAAGGAGTAGGTACCAGTCCGGCAATGTAGCAGTCCAAACCCGAATAATTCAATGCTGAAGAAACAATTTTTGCAACAATTGGGCTAGAATGACGACCATCATATCCAACCAAAATCTTTCCTTGTTTGAAATAGGCTGCTATTGACATAACAAGATCATTAACAAATTCTAATGTAAAATCCTCGGAAAAAACACCACGAACACCATTCGTACCAAATAATTTTTTCATATTGTCAATTCAATACCGATAAATTTGTCTGTTGTTGCACAATCCTTGCGGGTGTCGCCCAGCCTGGTCAAAGGCGCAGGGTTTAGGACCCTGTCTCTTAGGAGTTCGTGGGTTCGAATCCCACCACCCGCATTATTTGATTTTTTTTACAAAATACCTTAAGCATATATGAGATTAAACAGAAACGTCGGCATTGAAAAAAACATTAATCGGAATTACAGTAGTAGGAAAAGACAAGGAAGGAATTGTAGCTAATTTTACAAATTTTGTTTTTGAGCGAAAAGGTAACCTTGAGAGAGTTAATCAAAATGTCATAAAAGGTCTTTTTGGTATGTATTTGGAAGCATCGTTTACAAAAAAGATTGACATAAAGAGATTTGATTCCGATTTAGAGAAATTAGGAAAACAATTGCATATGGAAGTGAATACACATCATGAATCAAATTCACAAAAGAACATAGCAGTGTTTGTAACAAAGGAACCACACTGTCTCCAGACATTAATTCGTGCACAAAATAAAAAAGAGCTTAAAGGAAAAATTGCAGTAGTCATAGGTACAGAAAACACTCTGTCAGGAATGGCAAAAAAAGCTAGATTGCCTTTTGTGTTAATTAATGAAAAAAATCAAGATAAAGCCGAATCTAAAATCATTCAAGTTTGTAAGAAATATAACATTGATTTAATTGCATTAGCAAGATACATGAGAATACTAACACCAAATTTTGTTTGGAGGTATCCAAATAGAATAATCAACATACATCCATCATTACTTCCTGCATTTCCAGGAGCGATGGCTTATGCACAAGCATTTGAGAGAGGAACAAAAATCATTGGTGTAACATCACATTACGTTACAGAAAATCTTGATCAAGGTCCAATAATTTTCCAAGATTCATTTGACGTAAAACCTGAGCATACATTAGAATCAATAAAAAGAGCAGGACAAAAACTTGAAGCAGAAGTTTTGTTAAAAGCAGTAAGAATGCATCTAGCCGATAAATTAGAAGTTAGATGGAGAAAAGTACACACAAAGTGATTTGATGATTATTCGTGATCAGTTTGATCCTGAGTTAAGAAAGAAGATTAAACAAAAAAAACAGATTGCAATAATTCCTGTAGGCTCAATTGAACAACATGGTCCACATTTACCAATTTCAACAGACTCAGATATTGTCACAGAAATTTCATTAAGATTTTCAGAGAAGATTAATGGTATTCTTCTACCTACAATTAATTATGGAATTTCAGATGAACATTTCCCATTTTTTAATCTAAGCGTGAAAAAATCCACTTTATCAAAAATGCTAGATGATATTTGTGAGTCACTAATTAAAAATGGAATTTCTAGAGTTTTGATAATTAATGGTCATTATGGAAATTTAGAGTCTTTGAAAGGTTTTGAAAGAAAAAAGAAGAGAAATCGAAAGATCAAGGTTCTTTCCTATTGGAAGTATATGGATAGAGAATTTGATCATGCTGGAAATGTTGAGACATCAATTATGCTAGCGATTTCAAAAAACGTTAAGATGAAGAATGCAAAAAAAGGTTTTCAAACAGATGGAATGTCAAAACAAGAAATTTCAAAAATCAATAAACTGGCACAAAAATCATTTCCAAAAGTTACAGGAAATGGAGTTTGGGGAGATCCCACCAAATCATCAGCGAAATTAGGAAGAAAAATCATCAACGAAGTAGTAAATAATCTTGTAAAAGAGTCAAACTTGACTTACTGAAACAAAACGAAAAATTCACCAGTGAACGTTTAATATACTCCTCATTAATGGAATCAATAAGTGAAATAAATGTCCGTAGATATGGCAGTAAAAGTACTCGATGAAAGTATCAACAAAAAGGTACTGATAAAGCTCAAAGGTGGTAAAACCATTACAGGTATGCTACAAGGCTTTGATCAACACATGAACCTGCTACTCGACCAATCAGAAGAGATCCCTTCTGAAGGTGATTCAAAAAGTCTAGGATCCATTGTAGTTCGTGGAGATAATGTTGTTATGATATCTCCTCCAGCAGAATAGGTGTTCTCTAATGACTAGAGGTACACCATCAATGGGTAAGCATTCAAAGGCTCACACACATATCAGATGTAGAAGATGTGGAAAAAATACACTACATAGACGTCTAGATAGATGTGCAAGTTGTGGATATCCAGATGCAAAAAGACGAAAGTATAATTGGATTAAACGGAGCGTTCCTGCGTTATAATTAATTTTGAAGCTGTTTTCTAAAACAAAAAGTAAATTTCAAACTCCATCTATCGGTTCAAATTCACAAATTGTAAGTCAATTACACTCATTAGAAATTGAAAAAGATATTCTAACAAAAACAATTGCCAGACTGTATCAAAATGAAACAGATTTGACTAAAATTCAGAAAGATAGACTACTACTAAGATATCAACACCAGTTAGGCGTAGTCATTACTAGAATTGAGAAGATAGAGAAAGCAAGTAAACATCCAGATCTAGGACCACTAGGCGATGGATTAATTACATTAATGGATCAGAAACTATCACAACTTGACCAAAGACTATACGAATTAACATCAAAGATTCAAGTTGCTCAAGTAGAAAGTGACGTTCAGAGTAAGAAAAAGAGTAAGAAATCAGAACAAATAGAAGAGAAATCAAAACCAATTTTTGAAAAACCTATTGAAGAATATGCTAACAAGAGTTCAGAGAAATTCGAGATTACAACTCTCACATCATTGCCAAAATTAGATCCTGTAAAACAAACAAAATACGATGAAATGTTATCACAGCTAAGTAGCGATGTTATAACACCACCACCAATGAAACCAAAAGTTTCTGAAGAACAAAAAATTGAAACACCTGAAATTAAACAACAGAGTTTAGTCCCAGTAATTGAAAATAAACCTGAACCAGTTGTAGAACCAGTTGTAGAATCAGTTGTAGAACCAATAACAAAACCACTTTTCGACAACATACCAAAACCAGTTGTAGAATTACCAGAAGAATCCGAACTTGATGACGATGATGATGATGATCTTAACAAAATTAAAGCAAAGATCATGGCCACCATGTCAAAAATTGAACAAGCAGAGGTCGATTAATGTCATTTGATGGTGCCATCAAGGCATTGTCTTTAGATGCCTTGAAAAATGTAAAAGATGGACAGGTTATAGGTTTAGGAAGTGGACGTGCAGCAACTGCATTAGTTAAATCATTATCAAAATACATCAAAACAAAAAAAATTACAGTAAAATGCGTGCCAACATCAATGCAGATTAAATTAATCGCAGAGAAAGGTGGTTTAGAATTAATTGATGCAGATCAGATTGATAAGATCGATTTAGTATTTGATGGTGCAGATCAGATTGATAAAAATAAATTTTTGATAAAAGGAGGAGGAGGTGCACTACTAAAAGAAAACATACTGATCAGTGCTGCAAAAAAAGTAATCATAATGGCAGATAGTTCAAAGTTTGTCAAAGATTTTAACAGAACAGTACCAATTGAAATTCAACCTTCAGCAAGACAGATCGTTTGGAAAAAAATTCAAAAAATAGGTGGTAAACCGGAATTAAGAACACTAGATAGAGGATATCCATTTTTCACAGAAAATTCAAACATCATACTTGATTGTGGTTTTGGAATAATCAAAAATCCGAAAACACTACAACAAAAATTACTCAACATTCCAGGAGTAATTGAAGTTGGAATTTTTACAAGAAAACCAGATTTAATCTATAAAGCAAAAGCAAACGGTAAATTTGAAATTTTAACTTAATTTTCGTGGCACAAAATTTCCATATCCAGGCTTGCCAATCACTTCAAAATCTTCAGCAACAACTGTACCTCTAACAATTGTTTTTACAGGCCAACCTTTGAGATTCCATCCATCATAAACAAGATAATCTGAAAATCCACCAAAAAGTTCAGGAGATACTTTTTCCTCTTTTTTTAGATCAATCATCGTAATATCAGCGTCATAACCTATTTCCAAACTTCCTTTACCAGATAAGCCAAAAATTTTTGCTGAATTTGTACTTGTTAGATTTGCTAATTGATTCAGATTAATCCTATTTTTGTTAATACCTTCACTAAGTAAGATTGGTAATGATGTTCCAATTCCAGGAAATCCTGCTAATGCCCCCCAAACATCATCTCCGCCAAGTTTTAGTTTCAATTGATTAGCAACATGATCAGTTCCTATCGTATCAATTTCATTATTTTGTAAAGCGTTCCATACAGATTGTACATCATTGTTTGTTCTGATTGGAGGCATAACTTTTGCAAGATAGCCAGTTTGAGTTTCATGAGATAATGTTAGATAATGTGGACACGTTTCAACAAAAATTTTAGTTCCTTTTTTCTTCTCTTCTTTAATTTTATCTAATGCCAACTTTGAACCAATATGTACAAAATAGATTTGACAATCATATTTTCTTCCATATTCACAGATTATTTGAATTGATTTAGCTTCGAAATTTGGGGAACGGCTTTCAGACCATGC
>CACDFH010000009.1 GCA_902552015.1 uncultured marine group I thaumarchaeote
ATTGAGAGTAGAGGTAGATATGCAACAGTCGTCTGAATTATTTTTTGTATCGTCTAATACTCATAAATTTGAAGAGGCTCAGAGAATATTATCGAATCTTGGACTTGAAATTAATCTTTTTAAAACAACCCTAGAAGAAATACAATCAAATTCTCTTAGTGAAATTGCAAAACGAAAAGCATTAGATGCTTTTTCAAAAGTTGAAAAACCTGTAATCATTGAAGATGATGGCCTTTTCATTGATTCACTTGGGGGATTTCCGGGTCCTTATTCGTCTTATGCATATGATACAATTGGAAACAAAGGAATAATCCGTTTATTGGAAAATATTGAATTACGAAATGCAAATTTTACAGCAATCATTGCTTATTGTAATGGTTCAGATGATGTAAAATTATTTGAATCTAGTATACCTGGAAAAATTTCATTATCAATTGAAGAAGGAGGTTGGGGATATGATCCAATCTTCATTCCTGATGGAGAATCAAAAACATATGCAAATGTTTCTGACAAGGATAAATTTTCTCATAGAGCTGCATCGTTGAAAAAATTTTCAGATTGGTTTATGCATACGCAGTAAGATATCTTTCTGTAAATCTTTTATTATTTTGTAAAACTACTATTCTTGATATTTCACTTTCATCCATTACTTCAAATCTGTCTGATTTTTCTGCTATTCTTTCTGAAAACTTTCTAACATCATCCATTTCAACCATGTTCTCGTATTCTAAACGATTTGTTGAGCGTCCAATATGCATGTAAGATTTTAATTCTATGAAATGTGCATTTGATTTTTCAAATATTGATCTAAAACCAGATATCATTTTTTCTGAATCATTCCAATCTTTGATCAACGTAACTCGTAACACGGTTCTTGTATCCAAATCTGCAAGCATCTCTAAAGTCTCATTCCATCTTTGCCATGAATCATCATATTTTGGTCTGTTAATTTTTAGAAATGAATCATAATCTGATGCATTTGTTGAAAGATAAAGTTGAGTTGGTAATGCATCCTCGTCTGCTAATCTTTGAATCATATCTGGTTCTTGACCATTAGTTACCAAGAAAATTGATTTTGTTGCTTCTAGTGATTTTAGATATTTTATCAAATCAGGTAATTTTGGATACATTGTTGGTTCACCAGATAACGATATTGCGTAATGACTAGGTGTAAGTGACTCTTCGATTTTTTGTTTATCCTGACTAGGATCTCCGTAATGGCCGACAATTAGTTTCCTTCTTTCTTCCATTAATTTTGACATGATATCTTTTGGTTCGGCAACTTTTTGCTCATCCATTTTTAATGAATCATAAAATTCCATTGGTCTCCAACAATAAACACATCTATTCTCACAGTGCATTCCTGCTGGAGAAAATTCCATGCATCTATGTGTGCTAATTCCATAAAATTTGTGTTTGTAACAACTTCCTTCATTTCTAAAAGATTTTTTTGTCCAGTGACAAATTTCTACCGTTGAGTGATCTGCTACTCCGTATTTTGCTTTTTTTAATTGCTGAGAAATATTTGATTTAATCTGAATCAGTTGTTCATCTTTGTCAACTATTTCCCCAGAACAACTCATGTGACTATTTTCTAACTGTTTTACTTAAATCATGACATTTTCTATAGATAATTCATTAATGAAACTTTAATTTTGATTTGTGTTTTATAATATCATGAAAAAAAACATACTGATATTTTCATTATTTCCTCTTTTATTCTTCGCAAATTCTGAATATGCTTATTCTGAAACTGTAAAATTATCACAAGATGGTGGAATGGAAATTGAAATTGTACATCCTGATGCAGTGTTGAATGAAAGAACATTTTCAATATCATTTCTAATACAAAACAACGGATGGGAAAGTAAGCAGGATATTATTCTGAAACTAACAAATCCTGATCAAGCATTCATACCAGTTACTGAAAATACAATTCAAATTGAAGAATTAACAGCGTCTAGCTCTTTTGGCACTACACTTGATTATGTTGTTCATGAAGATGCCACAGAAGGCACGCACTTCATCAATATTGATTATTCCCAAATATTACTGAGCAACAATGTTGATCCTATGCCTCAAACACAAATGAATATTGCAATACCAATTGAGGTACTAAACAGACCTGAAATAATCATTGAAACTATAACTCCTGAATCCATCTTTGCAAAATCTGAATTTTCTATACAGGCAACCATAACCTCAAATGATATTGATCTTGAGGATATTACTTTAGAAATAATTGCACCTGACATTGAATTTAGAGGAGATACTTTTTACAAACTATCGTCACTTGAAAAACAGACTCCATATACAATCTCTGCAGAATTAATCACTCCTGTTGAAAATGTCACAACCGAATATACAATTCCTGTAAAAGTGGTGTTGACTTACACTGATGATTTGGGGGAAACAAATACTTCGACACAATCAATGCCTCTGTTATTGCGACCAAAAACCTTCATGGAATTAACAAATGATGGTGGAATTTGGATTGGAGATTTCTTTATTGCTCCTTATGTTAGCATAGGTACCATAGTTGGCATTCCTGCAGGTACGATACTGTCTCTAATCATTCGTCGTTCGCAAAACAAAAAGAAAGAATCCTCGACTAAATAATTCCAAAAAAAAAGTGTATATACATGAAAAAAGTGCTTCTGCCATGTTAAAGACAGTAAGTATTGCAGGAATTGAGGAACAAGGAGTTCCATTCAAAAGAGAAAGTACAAGCTTAGATGAAGCAACACAACATGTATCTCTTGGTAATATAACCTGGATAGAATGTGTAGTTGATGACATTGTTAGTGAAACTCCAAAGATTCTTGAAAAACTAAATATCAATATGGATTCTAGTACATTACTTTCTGGTTATCTCACAGAATACGAAGATGTTGGCGATACTCTTGGAATTATGGTTCCTTTTATTTTCACAGGAGAAAATAGAACACAAACTTCACCATGTTTGATTTTTGTAAAAAAGGATCTAATTGTCACAATACATGATGACTATGGCGGAAAAATTACAAAATTATACAATTACTCAAACTCTCTAATGAGAAAACTACCACAAACCCCAGAAAATTGGGCAGAAAGACAAACAATGTTACTCTTTAGATTGCTTGATGAAGTAAGTGAAACAAATTTCTCTGCTCTTAGAACAATTGTTGAACGTGCAGAACAAATTGAAATTGATCTTGCAGGTTCACGTCAAATACACAGAGATCTATCTACTGAATTATCTAACATGAAAAGATCACTTTTGTCTTTTCTTAACGCTGTGTGGGCTACTCATGATACTGTAAGAAATCTCAAGTATGGTGATCCTGATATGTTAACTGATGATGACGACATATTGGAAAAATTCGAAGTTATTCTTGCAACTTTGGACAGACAAATCCAAATGGCAGAAAATGTAATGGAGGTTATATCTACAGGTATTACTGTTATACAAACAGAATCTACAAATCAACTAACCAAATTGATAGTTTGGCTAACCGTAGCTGCTACTGCAGTTCTAGTCCCTAACACACTTGCAACAATATTTGGTATTCCTGGACTTGAATTTTCTTACGTGTGGGTTATTCCTGTGTTGATATTTGCTACAGCTTTATCATCAATTATCACATTTAGATGGACAAAACAATATAGAATTTTACCATTTGGTTCATCTAAACTGAAACGTATAAAGCGTAAATTCAAAAAATAGTCTCCGTTAGCAAACGTAGCTATAAGATTAATACAACAAAAAAATTCAGTTTCTTTGTGGCCTCTGTCGTCCAATGGCTAGGATAGGGGATTGTGGATCCCCGGATGGGTGTTCGATTCCCCCCAGAGGCCCCTTAATTTCTAAAAAATACCAAATTTGCTTGATTCCATTTCTTCTTTTATGGCAAATTTTATTTTCAGATCTTTTCCTTCCATTCTTTCAGATAATAAAGAAACAAATTTTTTGTCCAGACCTTTTCCCTTGTAATTGTTGAATTGTTCTCCCATCATATCTGCAAGTTTAGTGACCATTTCTCTATTTACAGATGCAACAAAGAAGTGCCAGCCGAATGCAAATTCTGAGTCGGTGATAACGAAATCATCTTGTCCATGGACAGTTGATTCCATATTGCTTAGTACTTTTCCAAGCTCTTTGCTTGTTTTGTCATATTCTGTAGCTGAGACATTGATGTTTATTCTCTCTTCCATACTAATACTTGATTTTTGGAAATAAAAGGTTGACTTGTTATTTCAACAAGTGCTCAATCTCAATTCCAAAATATTCTCTTAGAATTGCAATGTATGATCTTATTGACTCTGGAATTTCTTCTCCACACGCAACTCCAAGATTCTTTGCGTTTATCCAAATTGTTAATGCTTGAATAATGACAAGAAATCTGTCATTTTCTGGATTGTCACGACCTATTGATTTTGTATATCTCTCTGCATATTCCCATGCCGTTACGAATCCTATACATTCTGTTTCAAATACTGCTAACAATTGTTTTTTTAAATCATCTGTTTGGTTTAACGGAGTCTTATTCATGATGTATGGAAAATCAACCTTTTGTGGCAAACATCCTGGTAATGGTGCCCAAATTGTAATTATTCTAACATCATTTTTTAATTTTTGAAATTTTTCAACTAAAGTTTCTAAAATTTCTGCATCCATGAACCAACATAAAATCACATCTGCATCATCAAACTTAGCTTCACGAACATCTTGTTGAATTACTTTGATGTTAGAATTATTTTCTTCACCAATTGTTTTTTTTGCAAGATTGATCATTTTTTCTGAATTATCAATTCCAATAGCATTTTTTACATTAAATTCATCTCTTGCAATTTTAAGACTAATTCCGTTTCCAGAACCAAGATGATAAAATGTATCGTCTTCGCCTATTTCTGCAAACTTAAAAATCTCTCTAATAGTATCAGGAGGAATTTGAATTTCTTCTCCTGACAGAATGGATTGTGGTAATGTGGATAGATATTCTTCGATTTTCAATGTACTGATAAAATATTTAGAGAATTTATTCCCTTATGCTCTCTAAAACTGACACTGCCTGCCATAATGTAGTTCTGACAAATGACGGTACATTTGGATCCTGTGTAATGTCATCTAAACTGCTAATTGCATTGGCAGCTCTTACTGATATTGAATATTCATCAGTTTGTAACTCTATGATCAAATCTGAAATTGTTTTTTTGAAATTCTTTGGTGTTGAATGGCTGGTTGCTAGTTGATTGAGTGTTTGAATTGCACTTTCCATTGCTTGTTTATTCTCTTCACTCATTTTGTCTACGAACTAAATCCATTTTATATTCTTAATAATTTTTCTTATTTTATGGAAGATCTTCCTCGACTAGCTCGTGATTCTGACAAAAAAGATGTTTTGAGTTTTTGTAAAAAGACGTTTTCTTGGGGTGATTACATTCATGAGGTGTGGGATAGCTGGATTGCTGAAGGAAATCTAATTGTAATTGAAAATGATCAAATTCCTATTTCGATGATACATGCTGCATTTTATCCAGATGAAAAAATGATTTGGATTGAAGGAATACGTGTTGATAAAAATTTTAGAAAAAATGGTATTGCTCAAAAAATGATTTTGTATCTTGAAAAAACTGCAAAATCAAAAAATTGTAAAATTTCTCGAATGCTTATTGCATCTGAAAATGAACCATCTTTGACATTAGCAAAAAAAATAGGCTACAAAATAATATCAAAATGGAATTATTTCTCCCTAGAATCTAAATTGATAGATGAAGAAACTGGTATTACATCTGATACTTGTATAGATTCTATTGATAGTTTTGATCAAAAAAACTCTCATTTTATTGAATCTTGGAGATGGATTCCACTAACTGATCAACGATTAAAAAAATTAAATTCTGAAAAGAAGATATTTTGCCAAAAAGACAACGAAAAGATAATTACACTAGGCATAATCACTGAGTCAAAATCTTTTGAAAATACAATAATTCTGGAACTAGTTTCTGGAACAAACTCTGAAAATATGATAAAGTTTACACAAAATCTTGCATATCAAAAAAATTATTCAAAAATTAGAATACTAACTGAACTCGAATCATTACCTTCAATTCAAAATTTAGAAAATAAATTCCCGTTCTATTTAATGGAAAAAAAACTCTAATCTACAAATTTAACTTTGTTTTGAATGGTTCCTAGTTTTTCAATCTCCATCTCTATGTGGTCGCCATTTTTTAGGTATGGTATGTTTGGATTATTTAGTGCAACGCCGGCTGCAGTTCCAGTTGAAATAATATCTCCTGGTTCCAATGTAATTGATTTACTAAGTATTGATATTATTGATGGGATTTTTATAAACATGTTTGACGTTGTAGAATTTTGTCTTACTTCGCCATTAATTTTTGTTAAAAGCTTGAGATTTTGAGGATCATCAATTTCATCTTTGGTTGTAATCCATGGACCACATGGAGCAAATCCATCAAACGATTTTGCTCTTGTAAATTGTTTATCCATTGCTTGAATGTCTCTGGCTGAAACATCATTGAGTATCATGTATCCAAAAATCACATCCATTGCTTCTTCTTCTGAAATATTTTTACATTTTTTTCCAATAATCAGAGCAAGTTCTATTTCATAATCCAATTCTTTTACAAAATTTGGACAAATAATCTCTGCATTAGTTCCATTTAGAGCAGTTCGTGGTTTGTTTACAATTGCCGGTTCTTTTGGAGGTGTTAGTTTTTGTTCCTCTGCATGGTCTTTGTAGTTGAATGCCAAACAGATTATTTTGTTAGGATTAGGAATTGGTGCTAAAACATCAAAATCTGATAAATCATGCTTGAACTCAATCTCATCGATTTTTGGTAAAATCTCTTCAAACCATCCATCAAATAGAAAATCTCTAACATTCATTGGAATTGGTATTCCAGTAGACTGTGTTATGTCGTCTTTTGTGGCAATTTTACCGTCTTTGACTAAACCAAAAGTTTCCCTGTCTGATTTTACTACTCTTGCAATTTTCATTTTTTCTCACTTGTGGGTAAATATGACTTGGTGTGTAGATTCTTTTCTACAATATCCAAATCTTATGAATTGGATTTCATCACCGTCTTTTAATTCTAAGTATGTTTGTTCAACATAACCTTCGATTTCTTTAAGACTGTCTTCGTTGAATGTCTCCCCAAAAAATAACTGATCAGGAACAATAATTTTGAGTTTTATTGGTTCTCCGGCTACCCATTGTATCTTTTTTTCAATATTCTCAGCATTTTCTGAAATAAATTCAGCTGTAAGATTTGAATCATCTTCTACAATCTTGAAAATTCCAATGCCAAGTAATCTAACGGATTCGCCTTTTTTCAACTCCTTAGCATCGTCGCCGTCAATCAAAACAGAATCATTTACCGTAACAGTTCGTTTTCCCAAGTCGATTGTAGGATGATTTGGTAAATGCAATTCGTTTGATGGAAGGTTTGTGACCTTCATCTCTTTTGGATTGCGAACCATGTGAAGTCTAATGCTCTCTGAATCGATTATTTTCTTGTTGAATGCTTCTAGCGATGCAAATGGAGAAACTGTATCATTTTTTGTTAATCCCAAGGATAAAACAAATTTCTTTACCGCCTCTGGTCTGATGCCTCTTCTGCGAAGTCCTTCCAATGTAGGTAATCTTGGGTCATCATACCATGGAACTTTACCATTTTCAATTAGTGGTTTGAGAGCACTCTTTGATACTGGCATTCCTTCCAAGTCCAATCTTCCAAAAAAGATGAACTCAGATTTCTCCATTCCCAATTTATCCAAAATTGTATGATGTAGCTCCTTTCTTAGTTCAAACTCCTTTGACCTCATAGCATGTGAAACCTTGCTAATGCTGTCAAAAATTATGCCTGCAAAGTCATATGTTGGCCAAACCTTGTATTTTTGCTCCTGCCGTGCGTGTCTTTTTGTGTTAATTCTGAATAATGCAGGGTCACGCATAGTTGTATTTCCTGACTGCATATTGCCTCTAAATCGTAATAAGGCCTGTCCTTCTTTGAAACCCTTCTCATCAAACATCTTGTGCCATAACTTTTCATTTTCTTCTACACTTTGTTTTGTACAATTACACTCAATCATCTCTCTTCTATTTTTACTGATGTTATCCTGACTGCATGTACAAACGTATGCATCATTTGATTTTATTATTTGATCTGCTTTTTCATAAAGCACATCCAAATTATCTGAAACATGTTCTACACTATCATATTTTATTCCAAGCCAATCCATTCCAACCTTAATTGCAGCATAATATTCTAAACGTTCAGTTCCTGGATTTGTATCCTCAAATCTTAAAATTAATTTTCCACCATGCATTTTTGCATATTCCTCACTGATTACTGCTGCCTTTGCATGACCTATGTGTGGATAGCCATTTGGTGCTGGAGGAAATCTTGTGATTATCTCTTTTCCTTCTGTATTTTTTAGTGGTGGTAAGAGACTTTGTTTTTCAGGTTTCTCCTTTTTTACTTCTAATAACTCGGGATATTTTTCTTGTATCTCTTTTTGTTGTTCTTCAATTGGAATTTGATTTATCTCTGAAACAATTTCAGTAATGATTGGTCCTATCTCTTTAGCTTTTTGTCTTAGTTCTGGAACATTCCCCATAATCTTTGCAAGAATTGTTTTGTCTCTTGTTTGACCGTCATGCTCTACAGCATTTTGCAAAGCAAATTTTCGAATTTCATTTTTTATTTCTTCGTCATTCATTTTATAATGCAACTAGCTTTACAGTATCCATCTTCTTGTTAATTTGAAAATTCTTTGTAATATCATTAACAGATTCTGATTCTCCTTTTAAGATGAAAAGTTCCATACATTTGTCTCCTTCAATCTTACTGTGTAAATGCATCGTGATTAGATCTTCATAGGAATGTTTGACTTGAGTTACCTGGTTATCATATTCGTCATTATGTACTACTAGCAAAATGGCATTAACATTTCCTGAAAGATCTTCTTTTTGTTTCTCCTCAGAAACAAAACTTCGTATTCCCGCTCTGATTGCATCTGATCTACCAGAAAACCCAAGATTTTTCTGCAACGTGTCAATCTGTTTGAGAATTTCATCAGTTAATGAGATAGAAACTATTGGCATATGCTCGTTGTTATTAAGAAACATAAAAATTTTAATAAAAAGTTATTAACATTTTACACATTTATTAATAACATTTTTTGATTATTTCTATGGAAAACTCGGCAAGTCTGCACGAAAGCAACCGCATGCTTCAGTCGTACATTCAATCTTGCCTTGTTTTCACCCGGGTTGATTATCTATGAATAAAAATTCATCAATTGCTATTGTAGCTGGTATTGCTATTGCAATTGGGGTAATTGCATCTGTTTTGGCATTCAGTGGAATTTCAAATGACGCCACACCTTTGCCTGCTGATGACACAGGAAATCAGCTCGTACCACAAGAAGAAAAAATTACCATCTTAACATCATTTTATCCATATCACGAATTTACAAAAAATGTAGCTGGTGATGTTGCTGAAGTTAAACAGTTTATGCCATCTGGAGTAGAAGCTCATGATTGGGAACCACGTGCCCAGGAGATTCAGTCTTTGAAAGATGCAGATGTTTTTGTATACAATGGATTAGGAATGGAATCTTATGTTGACCAAATAATTGAATCAGGAGAGTTTGATAATGTTTTATTTGTTAAGGCATCTGAAGGAGTTGAACTATTATCTTTTGAAGATGGACATGATGATCATGCAGGACACGATGATCATGACTCACACGCAGAAGAATTTTACAAAGAAATTGCACTAGTAATTGAAGAATTTGAACATGGACATATGACTGAATCACAATCTATTGAAGCCATAGAAGAAATACTTCATGAACATGAAGGTGATGGACATGATCATGGAGCAGGTGCAATTGAAGAAATTGAACATGTGTTACATGAAATTGAAGATGGACACATTGGAGGTCCAGAAGGACTAGAAGAGATTCACCACTTAGTTTCTGGTGAAGACGAACATGATGAACATGCCAAAGAAGATGATCATGACGAACATGATGAACATGCCAAAGAAGATGATCATGACGAACATGAAGAAGGAGGACATGATGGACATCATCATGATTACGAATTTGATCCTCACATTTGGTTAGACCCAATTTTAGTAAAGCAACAAGTTAACGTTATACGTGATGGATTAATCGAAGCAGATCCTCAAAACAAAGAATACTATGAAGAAAATGCTCGTATTTACAATAACAAAATGGATGCACTAGATATGAAAATAGGCTCAGCATTATCCTCATGTCAGAAAGATACAATTGTTCCATACCATAATGCGTTTACCTATCTTGGAGAAAGATATGACATACACATTATGGCTCTAGGTGGTATGGCACCTGATTCCGAAGCCTCCGCTGCAGAAATTGCTGAATTTGTAGATTTTGTTAAGGACAATGACATCAAAGTAATCTTTTCAGAAGAGTTAGTTGATCCTAGACTTGCAGAAGTAATTGCAGACGAAGCAAATGCTCGAGTCATGTTATTCAGTCCACTTGAAGCACTAACTCCTGAAGAAGAAGGCACAAACATTTCTTACATAGACAAAATGGAACAAAACCTAGATTCTCTAAAGGTTGCACTAGAATGCCAATGAAAGGATGTAAGACTAAACAATCACAGTCTCAAGAAAGTAACGACCTAAGTGTAAATGAAATTCAAATTGAAATAAATGATTCATCTTCAACTCATAACAATAATTTTGCAATTACACTAAAATCAAAAAATGTTGATGTTGACAGATTACTTCCAATGGCAAAACAGTGGATAACAGAACATAAACAAAAGACTTGGCAAGGTGTATAACTATGATAGTAACATGCGGTACTATGGTGGCTTTTGAATGTCGGTAACTTCTGTATTAGATGTAAAAGATCTAACAATACACTATGATAATCATCCTGCAGTAGATAACATCAGTTTTGATGTAAAGCAAGGTGATTGTTTAGGAATTGTTGGACCAAACGGTGCTGGTAAAACTACATTATTCAGAGCAATTCTTGGACTACAACCATTTTCTGGGAACATCAAATTGTTTGGATTTGAAGATTCAAAGTATGATTCAATCATTCCACTAATTGGTTATGTTCCACAAAGAGTGACATTTGAACCAAATTTTCCTGCAACTGTTTATGATGTTGTTTCAATGGGATTAATCTCTGATAAACGAATAGTACAAGGTATAAAATTAATTCAAGAATGTGATTGTTGTTGGAACAGAATATACCAATCAATCAAAAAGAAAGATGACAAAATAACTCAAGCTCTGCATACTGTAGGATTAGAATCTCTTAGAAATAGAAGAATTGGTGAACTTTCAGGAGGAGAATTACAACGTGTATTCATTGCAAAAGCACTAGTCAAGGATCCATTGTTACTCATTCTTGACGAACCTGTTGCTAGTGTTGATGTTGAATCACAAACAAAATTCTATAATGTAATTAAAACAATTAATGAACAAAATAATATTACTGTAATCTGGTCTTCACATGACCTTGATGCAATATCAAAATATGCAAACAGAGTTGCATGTATGAACAAAAAACTCTTTTTCCATGGAGAAAAAGAAAAATTCTTTTCAGATAAAGAACTTCTTAAAACTTATACTGAATCATCAATGCAAATGCACATGCATGATCATAACCATGATGTGCATTAATGAATATGAAAAAAAATGATTCTTGAAGCTCTTTCTTATGGATTTATGCAAAAAGCACTAATTGCAGGAATTGCAGTTGCTCTTATTTGTTCATTCATGGGAACATTTCTAGTACTTCGACGTTATTCTTTATTTGGTGATGGAATTGCACATGTTGCATTTGGTGGTATCTCAGTTGGTTTATTCTTAGGAGTATTTCCATTATGGACTGCATTTATTGTCTCAATATTTGGTGGACTAGGACTTCAAAAACTAAGACAAAGCACCAAAATATCTGGCGATGCAGCAGTTGCCGTAGTTTTAGTTTCTGGTTTAGCTGTAGGTGTTATCCTGGTAAGTTCATCTGGTGGATTTTCAGTAGATCTCTTTAGCTTTCTGTTTGGAAGTATTCTTCTAATAAGTAATGAAGACACTATGATGATTCTTGGTATTAGCGCTGGTATAATTACTACATTAGTTATCTTACAAAAACAATTTCTTCATCTTACATTCAATGAAGAACAAGCTAAACTAGTAGGATTAAGAACAACTTTGTTAAATTATGCTTTTGTTGTTCTTGCGTCTATCACAGTTGTAACCTCTATGAGATTAGTTGGAATACTTCTAATCTCTGCACTAATCGTGATTCCAAATATTACAGCAATGATGTTTGGTAAAGGATTCAAAAAGACAGTTTGTATATCAATGAGTATTTCAGTTATTTCTGTAGTTAGTGGAATACTCTTGTCTTATTCTCTCAATCTTGCAGCATCGGGAACTATAGTCATCATAGCAGTTGGAATTCTAGTTGGTACTCTAATCTTAAAATCAACAGGCATATTACGAAAAGTTGACATTAAGACTCCCTCAAAAATAACCCATAACAGCTAGGACTGAGAACTTGAAGACTTCATTACTAGATCAAGGAATCAAAAATTTTGAGAATGAAAATTTTACAAAAGCAATAAAAATATTTGAAAAGATTCTAAAATTAGATCCTGAAAATCCTGAAGCAATAATTAACAAAACATCCTGTCTTGCAGAAATTGGAAAGTACGATGAGGCGATAAAACAATTAGAAATTTTTCTTAAGAAAAATCCTGATGACTTTGTTGCATTATACAATAAGGGAACAACACTGTATGATATGGATCGATATGAAGAGGCATTAGATACATTTGACTCTGCATTGAAAATAGACTCAAAAAATTCTCAAGCACTTTGTAACAAGGCAAATGTTCTTGTTGCATTGGGAAGACATGATGATGCAATACGTGTGTATAATCGTGCTTTACAGGTAGAACCAAAAGATGTTGAAATTTTAAACAATATTGGAATTGTATATGCCGGACAAAAAAAGCATAAAAAAGCAATAAAGTTTTTTGAATCCGCACTTGATGCACAAAAAAACGATATTGATTCATTGTGTAATCTTGGCAATTCTCTGTTAGAAATTGAAAAAAACAAGTTAGCATATGATTGTTTTAGACAAGCAGTAAAACTCGATCCAAGTGACTTTGATGCAACTTTTCGTCTAGCAATCACATGTAATAATTTGAAAATGCCTGAGCGAGCGCTAATTTACTTTAACAAATTACTACGTCGTGATAGAAAAAACATTGATGTTCTAATCAACAAAGGATACTCATTACATCTAATGGGAAAATACCGAAATGCCATACTTTGTTACAACAAAGTCTTAAAACAAGATCCAAAAGAAATGAATGCAATATACTACAAATCAAAATCTACTGCGAGACAAAATGATGAAAAGCAAACATGCAAACTAGTCGCTAAATTATTAAAATTTGATTCATCACATGACCATGACCACGAACATGACCACGAACATGACCACGAACATGACCACGACCATGAACATATGGGATTTTTAGAAAAAATTCAAAAAGATTCTGACTTTAAGAAAATGAAAAAAAATGCTAATTTTTTATTCATGCTTAAACATAACTAGAATTCTGAAAATTTCCTTATATTTCCCAATTACATCTACTGAAATTGTTAAAACACTGGTTTGTCATCTAAAACGGTATGATAAAGACTCCTTGTCCATTATGCAACAAGCAAATGGCTGAACATAACAAAAGCCAAATTGAAAAATGTTTGTGGAGATTTGTCAGAGAAGCAAAAAATCCAGTTGCATATGCTTCAATTAATCCAATAAAGTGTCCTGAATGTGAAAAACAAATGTTAGATCATACTGTTCCTGAAGCAAATGAATGTGTAAACCAATTCATAGCTGATGTTGAAGATTTAGAAATTACCTAAAGACTTCTTTTCACTACGAAATCTAAAAGACTAACCATCTCATTTTTGTCACTGCCTGAGTAACTATCTAGTGATTTTGTTGCCTTTGTTGCGTATTGTAATGCTTTTTTGCGTACTTCCTCTTCAATTCCAAGTGAACGAATTGTATTGACTGCGGTTTGTACGTCTTTTTTTGCAGCATTAGATTTTCCAAAAACTTTTAGAATTTTTTTCTTGTCACTTCCCCTTGCTTTTCTTATTGCTAAGAGAATTGGAAGTGATTTCTTACCTTCACGAATGTCATTTCCTACTGGTTTCTTTGTTACTTTACTGTCTCCCATTATTCCAATCAAGTCATCAGTAATTTGAAATGCTATTCCTAAATTACGTCCAAACGATGATAGATTTTTGACATCTCTTTCTTTCTTCTTTGCACAAATTGCACCCATTGCACATGATACCTCAAAAAGAACGGCAGTCTTTTTCTCAATCATCTTGATGTATTCTTGTTCAGTTGGAATTCTCTTGTTTTCAGCAAGTTTTACATCGTCAACTTGTCCTTCACAAATTTCTACACATGCTTTGGATAATTTTGTAACTAATTGGGTAGTATGAGATGGTGATAGTTTTGACTTTGATGAAATCGTATGATATGCTTTAGAGTACAATACATCTCCTGCCAAAATTGCTAATGGCATATCGAATTTGTTATGTGTAGTTGGAACCCCATGTCGCATTTCATCATTATCCATTATGTCATCATGAACTAGAGTGAAATTGTGAATCATTTCCACCGAACTTGCTGCAGCTATTGCATCTGATTGTTTTCCGCCCAAAACTTTACAGCTTTTCAAAACTAGGTATGGTCTTAGTCTTTTTCCACCATGTATGATCAAGTGAGCTGCTGCATCATACAGCTGTTTTGGTTCTCCTTTGAGCTCTTTTCTGAGAAATTTATTTACAAATACGGCATTTTTCTTGATTGATTCTGATGACTTCAATTTACCAATCTCCAATTGTTCTCAGGAATGTAATGTTTAATTGCTTTTTCATAATTTTGTTTTAATCCTTCTTTGGTCCATTCTGAAATTAGAGAAGAAAATTTTGCTTTTGTCTCTGATTCACAATCATCCAAATAGTACAATGCAATTACCATCCATGGGCAATAGATGTCTCTATTATTCTCAAGTTCTGCATCCAATTCTCCAGGTGAAATCCACTTTATTGCAGAAATCTCATCTTTGATTAACGATGCTTCATCAAAATCTTCGACAACGCCCATTAGTGTACCACAAACTTCGTTCTCAGAACCTACGTCTTTGTATGGAACATGATATTCAAATTTGTTAACATAATTCATTTTACATTCTATTCCAATTTCTTCAGGCATTCTACGCTCTGCTGATGAAACGTATGTTTCTCCTTCTCTAGGATGACTTGCAACTGTTCCATCCCAGTCTCCTGGCCAGAGCATCTTTGAATCACTTCTTCTTGTTAGAAGTAATTTTCCTTCTTTGTTGAAGATTAATGCAGTAAATGCTCTGTGAAGTTTTCCATTTGGTAGGTGACATTTTACCTTCTCCTCTTTTCCTATTGGATTATCATTTCCATCTACTAAAATTACAAACTCTTCCATGATTATTTCCTGAATAGTGTACCTTCAAATTTCTTTCCTAAAATTGCATCGGTAATTCTCTTTGGTTTGTTACCGTTTACAAAGAATACTTTCAATCCTGCCTTTGCCATTTTATCTGCCTCGGTAATTTTTCTTGTCATACCGCCAGTTACATCCATGGCATTCTCTTGAATCTTAGGAGTCTCTTTTTTAAAATCACGAATTAATTTTTTGCTTTTCAGATCTGAATATACGCCATCGACATTTAGAACAAATAGTGATAGTCTAGGTTTCAAAACTTTTGCAATTGTAGTCATTATTACGTCTCCAGATAGAATGTATGATTTTTTCTGCCCATACCATAATGCGTCTCCAAATGTAATTGGTGTTAATCCTGATTTAGCTATATCATTTATTGTCAAAATCTTACTTCTGATTGATTTGTTTCCTTTCATAAAGTCTGTAGGTGGTAAACAATACGAATTGACCTTATTTTTTACTGCACTGTCTAGAATAATTTTATTTAATTCTACCATTGAATTTTTCACAATTGCAACTCCTTTTGGACTGGTTTTTGCAGGTTTTGTATGCATATCATACTTTACTGACCAATAATGTCCGTATGAACCGCCACCGTGGACAATAATTACAGGCTCTTTCACCTTTCCAATTTCTTTTAAAATATTGTCTATGGTTTTTTTTCTTGGTGATAATGGCTTTTCTTTATTTGTAATAATTGAGCCTCCAAGTTTTATTAGAATCATGTCTGTATCACCATCTTAGCTATTAAAAACCTGCATACCTGTTTTCTGTATTGATACGTTGTAAGTTTGATACTTTGTTACATTCACAAATTCTGAAAGATTATCATCTTTTTGCGTTAATGCTATGATGCATCCTCCACCACCTGCTCCTGTAATTTTTGCACCAAATGTTATTTTTTCAATTTCTTTTGTTATTGCTAATAATACGTCGTTAGAAACTCCAATTTGTTCCAGATAAATTTGATTTTGTGCCATACACTTTCCCATGGTTTCTAAATCATTACTTTTCATGCTCTCCAATGCTTTTGTTACCAAGCGTTCTTCTTCTGAACATAATTCTGAAAATGTGTCACTGTTTTCATCTTTGAATTTTTTTACTTGGTCTACCACTTTGTCTGTTGCATGAACTTGCTCTGAATCTATTATTAAAAAATTAAATTCATTTTCTGTTTGAATTTTTGAAAATCCTTTTTCTTTTTGATACTCAATAATTCCTCCATGAACTGAAACAGTACAATCGGCTCCTGATGAATTTGGAAATATTGTTTTCTCTGCTTCTATAGATAATTCTAAAATTTCTTTTTCATTTGTATTGTTAAATAAATTTGAAATTGATGCTGCGGCTGCAACACAACATGCAGATGAAGAGCCAAGTCCTGCTCCAATTGGAATATCTGATTCAATTTTAATACTAATTCCCTTGTCAAAATTATTCTTTTCAATCATCTTTTTTGCAATATAGAAAAATGGTCTAAACTTTTTCTCCACATTTGATACATCCTCCTCTTTTCCTATTGATGATTGTCCTAGTGATGAAGAAATTAGAATATTGTTTGTGCTTGTTTTTTCTGAAGTAACAGTTGCGTATTTGTTGATAGCACCAAGAATTGCTCTATTTCCATGTACCACAAAATGTTCTCCAAAAAGAATTATTTTTCCAGGTGCTTTAGATATTGAAGTCAAATAGTTATTTTGAAGAAAACTTCTATAATTCTTCTTCTATTTTTGTCTCAAAGTCATCAATCTCATACTTCATGTCTTGATCTTCTTTGAGTTCGCCTTTCTGAATTAGAATTTCTCTTGCTAATAGCCAATAAATTGTTGCTAGTGCTTTACGGCCTCTGTTGTTTGCAGGAATTATCAAATCCAAATTGGATGTGACATTGTTTGTGTTTGAAATTCCAATAACTGGAATTCCTGCATTTGTTGCCTCGATAATTGCCTGTCCGTCAACTTCTGGGTCAGAAATTATGATTAGTTGTGGTTCAATGAAATATGGTAATGATGGATTTGTTAGTGTGCCTGGCATGAATCTTCTGAGCATGTGTGTTGCTCCTGTTAACTCGACAAATTTTTCAATTGGGGTTGTTGCATATTCTTTTCCAGAACAAACAATGACTTTTTTTATATCAAATCTTGTTGCGAATTTTGCTGCACTTTTGATCTTATCTAATGTGATATCGATATCTATCATGTAGAGTCCTTCAGGACTAGCAGATGTGATAAATGGACGCATTGATTTTGTCTTCATATCGGTTCCAACACGAATACCTGTAGCTAAAACTTTCTTCTTTAGATCAGTAGTTTCTGTTTGTTGGCTCATTGCGATTTTTAAAAGTCAATCATGCCATGTATTAAATCATGCTCTGAGATACGAATCAATTCGTTCACTTTTTCCACTCTTTCTCCACCGACAATTCCCACCTTTAGTAGTTTTGAGCCGGTTCCAATACCGATGTGTGAAATATGTGAATCACTTGATTCTCCTGAACGATGTGATGTGATTAATTTAATATTATTTTCATTGGCAACCTTGGCAAATTCTAATGCATCGTATAGACTTCCTGCCTGATTTACCTTTAGAATTGCAGCATTACACGATTTTGCCTCTACTGCTTTTGTAAGAATTTTATTATTTGTTACAGTAAGGTCGTCTCCTGTAATCATTGAATTAGGGAATTTTTTTGTAATCTCTGCCATATCGTCAAATGCTTCTTCGTGTACCGCATCTTCTGCATAAATCAATTTGTAATTTTCTATAATCTTTGATGCAAATTCAATTTGTTCTCCTGAATCGTTTTCAAAACCTGCACGATCATAAACATATTTTTTCTTTTCTTCATTCCATTGTGTTGATGAAGCAAAATCAACTCCTAAACCAACTTCTTTTCCTAATGTAAATCCTAAATTCTCTATTGCTTTTACTGAAATATCCAATGCCTCTTCATTGTTGAATTTTGGAGCCCATCCTCCTTCGTCTCCACGTCCGTTTGTAAAAGTTGGATCATTTTTTAGAATTAATTTTTTCAATTCTTTATGAACTTGAAGATTGGTATCAATTGATTCTCTAACCGTCTTTGCACCGATTGATGCAACTAAAATTTCCTGAATGTCTGGTGTGCCTGGTCCTGCATGAGCGCCTCCACCTAGTATGTTCCCTAATGGAAATGGAAATTTCAAATCAGATTTTCCACTAATCATTTGGAAAAACTGTTTATTTTCAACTTTTGCTGCTGATTCTGTTGCTGCAATTGTTATTGCAAATGCACATGCGCCACCAATCTTTGCATAATTGTCTGTCTCATCTATTGAATGAATAACATCATGTACTTGTTTTAGATCACTTGAATCAATTCCGATAAATTTATCTGAATTTTGATTTAGAAGTGATAAGCTTTCTTCAGGACTGTTATTTGGAAAGCTAACTGCTTCAAATTTACCTACACTTGCACCAGATGGTGCACAAACTCTTCCTTGATATTTTCCATCAGTTGTAACATCAACTTCTATAGTTTTACTGCCTCTGCTGTTATACAGAACTCTACCAGAAATTGCGGTAATCTTTGACAATTTATTCTAGTTCGCTTTGCACTTCTTGATTTCTCTTATGCATTGCTTCATAAAATGGAATAACTTGTTGAATTGTCTCAACTGTGGTTAATAGCATACGTCTACAACAGTATCTCTCCATACCTAAATCGTCAAGAACTTTCTTTGGATCTTCTCCAGTCTTCATTCTATTCTGATAATCTGAATATTTATCGGCAATTAATTTTCCGCATGTAAAACATCTTACAGGTACTAACACACTTGAAAAAATCAATCAAGGATTATAAAAACCCTACAAGGATTTTTCTATGCGGGTATCGCCCAGCCTGGTCAAAGGCGCTAGCTTGAGGGGTTAGTCTCTTAGGAGTTCGTGGGTTCGAATCCCACTACCCGCATTGATTATTTCTTCGAGTTCTTTTGGATATTTTTAATAAATTCTTGTCTTCTAATTTCTTCAGTAAGAACTAATCTTGTATCTTCAACCAACATTCTGTTAACATCCAATTTTCGTCTTGCTTCTTTTACGATCTTATCATATGTAGCAAATGGATACAAAATTAGATACAATTCTTCCATAATTCCAAAATATTTCTCAGCATTTTTAGAATTACCTATTCTAATTTGATCAATTACTTGTCTTTTTAATTCTCCAATACAATCAAGCAAACCAAGTATGTATGATTCCCCTGAAACTTTGATCGACTTGTATGATGGAATCTGTTTACCTTCAATGATTGATAACAATGCTACTGCTTCGACTAATTCTTGTTCTGGTGTCAAAACATATCTGTTGAGATCTCCATTTGATTTTTGTTTTAATTTTGCAAGAAGTAATTTTGCTTTTTTAATTTTCAACTTTGCTGATGTTAAATCATTTTTATGAATTCCAATGATTGCCTGACTACAATTAATTATTACTTCACGATTATTTTTTATTAAAAACTCTCTAGATGAGTTGGTTTTTTCTAATTCTTTAGAAATTTTCGGAAGTGAAATTTTTACATTTTTTAATCCCATAGAATCAGAAACTGTTTTTCTTAGTTAAAGGCGTTTGCAAAACCTCTTTATTGAAATCATATCTGAGATGTTCTGTGGAAATAACTGTAGATCAAATGTATCAGATTGAAAACAAAGGTCATGATATGGGATTTTTAAAAAAATTCATGATGGAAAATGCAGGAGCCGTTGCTGTTAGAAGACTAGTTGAGAAATTTGGAAGTGTAGATTCAAAAAATATTGTAATATTTATCGGAATGGGAAATAATGGTGGAGATGGTCAAGTCATGGCAAGACATCTTGCAGGTCATAATGCAAACGTAACTGTTGTTTTGCTAGGAACTCCTGACAAAATTAAAACCGAAGAAAGTAGTTGGAACTGGTCATTACTTGAAAAAATGCCCTCTGTTAAATTAGTCACCGGTACTTCGACTAACTTTGATTTTAAACCAGATATTATTATTGATGGAATTTTGGGTACTGGAATTAATGGTGATATAAGAGAGCCTTATGCATCTGCAATCAATTTCATTAATGAAACTGACTGTTACAAATTTGCTGTTGACGTTCCATCGGGAATGGATCCTCAGACAGGAGAGACTGCCTCGCTATTTACAAAGTGTAACATGACTGTAACTTTTCATAAAATGAAACAAGGAATTCCAAAGAGAAAAGATTTGACTGGGGAATTATTTGCTGAAAAGATAGGAATTCCGCCTGAAGCGGAGATAGATGTTCTGTGATTGTTCATCAAATTCCTGTAGGTCCGATGCAAAATTTTTCTTATGTTGTGGAGGATGAATCTACACATGAAGCAATTGTGATTGATCCATCTTGGGATTTAGAAAAAATTATTTGTATAATCGATGAACAGAACCTTCAACCAAAATACATTGTAAATACACATTGGCATGATGATCACACACGAGGAAATGATGAATTAGCAAAAATGTTGAGTGTGAAAATCATACAACACGAAGCATCTACACTACAACATGATATGACTGTAAAAAATGGTGATTCTATAAAATTTGGATGCTCTGAATTGGTTGTATATCATACTCCTGGACATTCTAAAGATAGTATTTGTCTTGTAGGTGATGGAAAAATTTTTTCAGGTGATACTCTTTTTGTTGGAAACTGTGGACGTATTGATCTGCCTGGAGGTAGTGCAAATGAACTTTATCACAGCTTGTTTGATGTATTGCACAACTTGGATGATAATCTTGTAATGTATCCTGGACATGATTATGGAATGGCTCCGACATCGACTATTGGAAATGAAAAAACTACAAATCCTGTAATGCAAAAGATTACTGAAGATTCTTTTGTAGATAGAATGGGTGGATAATTTGTCAATTACATGCCACGGAGATGTGGAAAATGCAAAAAAATTCATACAAGATATTTCAAAAAAACGATTTAGATTTGGTTTAGTAGCATCGTATAGTGAAACCTGTGAAATTCCTGGAATTACTATTGCAGGTGCTGACAAAGAATTTCTAAAATTCACTGCGCCTGCTGATTCTGAATATATTGAATATGGAAAATGTGTCTGTATACCTGGAATTCCAATTTCTCCTGATGGGAAGCCTACTCCTGCATTATTGACTCGTGTTTCATTAAATGCTGCAAAAATTCCACATTTTGTTGTAAATGCCGGAAGTAAGGTTGCACCATCTTTGTGTTACTTTGATGCTGACATGGTTTCTGGAAAAAATATTTCAGAATCTCCTGCAATGTCAATTGAGCAGGTAAAATCTGGAATTGAATATGGAAAAAATTTGGGTAAAATCATGTCACAAAGCACTGATTGTCTTGTAATTGGCGAATGTATTCCAGGTGGGACTACTACTGCACTAACTGTTTTGAGGGCATTTGGATTGGATTGTAATGTTAGCTCTAGTATGCAAAATAATCCATTAGACCTAAAAAATAAAATTGTGTCAGATGCATTAAAACGAAAAAAATCTGATGACGCTTTGGAAATAATTGCAAATTTTGGAGACCCAATGATGCCTGTTTGTGCAGGCATGTTGTCATCTGCATCTAAAAATTGTCATGTGATATTGGCAGGTGGTACACAAATGCTTGCTGTACTACAACTTGCAAAACACATTGGTTATGATGCAAAAAATTCTGCAATTGGATGTACTTCTTACATAGTTGATGATTCACAAGCAAAATTTCTTGAAACATTACAACAAATTGATAATCTGGCAGTTCTTTCATGTGATCCTTGCTTACACAATTCTCAACATTTTGGATTCCGTTCTTATGCAGATGGTTTTGTTAAAGAAGGAGCAGGAGCTGGAGGTGCAATAATTGCATCTTTACTAAAAACAGAAAATTCTATAGAGAAATTGTTTGCTTTGTTTGAGCAAGAATACAAAAGAATCTCTACTTTACAGTAACTGATTTTGCTAAATTTCTAGGATAGTCTGGATCTGTATCTTTTTCCAAAGCTGAATAATACGTTAGTAATTGTATTGGAATGATCTCTGAAATTGGATATAGAATTTCATTAATTTTTGGAATTTTTATCCAGTAATCATAAACATTGCTTTCGATATCTGAAACTCCAATAATCTTTGCTCCACGTGCTTTAATCTCTCGTGCACTTGTTAATGTGTCAGTATATGTTGAATCATTTGGATTAATGACAATTACAAAAACGTCTGTATCCATCAATGCAAGAGGTCCGTGTTTTAATTCTCCGCCTGGTATTCCTTCTGCATGAATATACGTCAGTTCTTTTAATTTTAATGCTGATTCAATTGCAATTGGATAGTTAATTCCTCTACCTAAAATGTAAACGTCTGATACCTCTTTCAGTTCTTTTGCAATTTCTTGAATTTTGACTGGATTTTCTAGAATTTCTGAAATTGATTCTGAAAATTCCTCAAAATTAATTGTAATATCTTCATTTAATTTCTGTACAATTTTGTATAATACTATTAGTTGTGCAGTAAAGCTCTTTGTTGCAGCAACTCCAATTTCTGGTCCACAATTCATTCCTAATACAACATCGCCTTTACGTGTAAGTGATGATGTGAGTAAATTTACAATGGAAATAATTTTACAGTTACTCTTTTTTGCAATTCTTACTGCTTCTAATACGTCTGCACTCTCTCCACTTTGAGATATTGCAATTAAAACTGAATCTTCTTCAATTGTTTCTGGTGCAAATTGGAGCTCACTAGCTATAATTGGTTCTGATTTTATTTTCACATATTTTGATAAGATTTGTTTTGCAATTAATGCTGAATTGTAACTTGTTCCACTTCCTGTAACGTAGATGTTTTTTGCATTTTTTATGTATTCTACTGCTTCCTCCAAACCTTCTATCGTTCTATCTCCTGCTTTTGAAATAAGATCTGGTTGTTCATAAATTTCTTTTAATGTGAAATGTGCATAATCGCCTTTGTATGCATCGCCAAATTCTTTTGAAACTTTTGTTATTTCGTGTTTAACTTCTTCTCCGTTAAAATCTAATATTTGAAATTCTTTGTTCTCCAAAATTACAAAATTTCCACTTTTCATGTATATTGCATCATCTGTATATTCGATGAATCCTAACACATCACTTGATAAGAAAATATTTTCTTGTCCAACACCAATTATCAATGGTTCATGAAATCTTGCTGCTGCAAGTTGGCCATTTTCAAACATTGCTACAAATGCATAATGACCTTTTATCTCAGAAACTGTTTTCATGATTGTATCTTTAACATTTTTTGTAGATTCGTAATTTTTTTGGAGTAAATTTGCAATTATCTCACTATCTGTTTCACTCTTGAAACTATACCCGTC
This sequence comes from uncultured marine group I thaumarchaeote, assembly GCA_902552015.1. Lineage (GTDB taxonomy): Archaea > Thermoproteota > Nitrososphaeria > Nitrososphaerales > Nitrosopumilaceae > Nitrosopelagicus. Next base: position 23,968 of record CACDFH010000009.1, read on the forward strand.
ATCTTCTAGTTGCTTTTTTAGCTCTTCAAAATTCTCAATTATTCCATTGTGCACTATTGCAATTTTTCCCGAATTACTTGGATGTGGGTGTGCATTGAGATCTGTAACTTTCCCATGAGTGGCCCATCTGGTATGACCTATGCCTATTTTGCCTGGTAAAGTATCTAGTTGAAATTTAGAATTTACTTCAGTAACTTTTCCTGTTCCTTTTTTTAATTCAATTTGATTTTGTGATTCTGTTGCAACTCCAACACTGTCATACCCTCTATACTCCATTCTTTTTAACCCCTTTACGATAATTGGGGCTGCAATTTCATTTCCGGAATAGCCGATAATTGAACACATTGTTATTCATTGAAAATAGGGGTATTTACTACTAATGATACTTTGATTACTCTTCTTTTGCTTCAACAGCAGGTTCTTCTTTTGCTTCAACAGCAGGTTCTTCTTTTGCTTCAACAGCAGGTTCAGTTGGAACTTCAATATTTTCAGTTTCAGGACTTCCTAAATCTGATTTTGTTTCTGGCTCTGATAAAATTTTGTTAAAAATTGATTCAGGTGTTAATTTGATGTTGTCTTCTTCATCAACTTTTACTACATATGATGGTCTGTTGATAACTCTGTCACCAATCAAAACATGTCCGTGTGATATTGCTTGTCTTGCTTGATATGGTGTTTTAAAGAAGAATTTTTTGAAAACAATTGTTTGTAATCTTCTTGCCAACAAGTTTTCAATTTCTAAGTTTAACACATCATCTAGTGTTGCAGTCTTTTCTACAAGTCCTATACGTGATAATGAATGCATTAGAATTGGTTCTTCTTTTTCTCTAACTTCTTGTCTTACGGCAAGTAAAGAACGTGCTTGATGTCTTAATCTTGATAACTCTGTTCTTGATTTCCAAAGTTCTCTTTTTGTTTTTAATCCAAAAGTACCTACAGTTTTTAGTTCATCCATTTTAAGTTCAAAATTAAATGGTCTCTTTGGTTTTTTCCAAACTCTTCTGAAATTTTTAGTATCTCCCATCTTTCATCTACTCCTTTTTCTCTGCAGCTGCTGGTTTTGCATCGGCTGCTGGTTTTGCATCGGCTGCTGGTTTTGCATCGGCTGCTGGTGCTGCGCCATCTGCTGGTGCATCTGCTACTGCAGCTCCGCCACCTGCTGGTGCACCTGCTCCTCCTTTAGGCAAAACTTTACCACCTTTTGCAACTCCAACTGTAAAAATGATGATGCAGGACCTAAAAGAAATGCAATCATTATTGCTAACAATACAATTGGTGCAATAGCACTAATTGCAAGTACAGGTTTAGATGATGTCATCATACTCTACTTGTGTATTATAATCATCAGCATTCTCTTTTACAAGAAATGAACTGACCCAACCTTTTTCTGAAAATTCGGTGTTATGTGCATGGAACATGTACAGTCCAGGATATTTGTAATTAAATTCTAGAATTTGTCTATCACCTTGAGACATTGTTAACATATCATTGTAACCAGAAGGAACAGTGTCAGTTCCAGCAGGATAATGATGGAATAAAGTTCCGTGAAGATGGAAATTATTTACTGCGTCAAATTCTAAAATATTTACAACATATGCACGTATGTTTTGATTTGTATTAATTTCAATTGGATGATGCTGATAGTAAAATGGAATTGTATTTGCTGCATAGAAATTATTTTCAGCATCAAAGTCGGTATCAAAGCCATTCAAAATGAACACAAATTCCTCAGCAGGTTCACGAGGTTCTTTTGGATCTACAATATATGCACCATAAAGACCATGAGCAATATGTTCTTCAACTGGATGAACATGACAATGATAAAGGTGTAAACCAACAGGTTCTGCATAAAATTCATAGGTGAATTTTCCGCCAGTCCCTATACTTTCAAAAACACCATCCATTTCGGCTTTGTGAATTCCATGAAAGTGTAAACTATGAGGTTTTGAACCTTCATTTGTAAAATGAATTCTTACCAAGTCACCTTCAGTTGCACGAATAGTTGGGCCCGGTACTGAATCGTTGAATGTCCAAACATTGTAAAATACACCAGGAGATATTTCCATAATTTGATCATCTCTTGCGGTGATGTAGTATTCACGTAAAACGGTTCCATCTTCCAAAACTGAAACTTCACCATAATCAAAATCCTTCATAAATGTATCAGGGTCAAAATCTAATGCATCACCATCATATCCAATTGGATCAATTACTTCACCAGTTGTTTTGATTACCAGCCCAGTATGAGTAAGAAATGTTTTAGGAGTTTCTTCGGCAATTGTTACACTTGGCACTACAAAATACAAGCCAGAAACGGCTACTATGGCTATAAGGACATATACCATTTTGCTAGATTGAAACGTACTTTGCATATTTGCATTACAA
>CACDFH010000010.1 GCA_902552015.1 uncultured marine group I thaumarchaeote
AGCATGCAGAAATTAAGTGAAAATTTTTTACACGCATGTAGAGAAATATGTAAAAGATTATCCGAAATTGAAAATCCTGAAAAAAATCAGATTAAAAATGAAATAAAAGAAATATGTTCAAAATATTCATTAGAAAGATTACCTAGAAATTCAGAAATATTATCATCTGCAACTGAAGAACAATTTCCAATTCTCCAAAAAATTTTATTAAAAAAGCCTGTAAAATCAGCTTCAGGAGTTACAGTTATTGCAATAATGCCAAAACCTTTTGCGTGCCCTCATGGAAGATGTACTTTTTGTCCAGGAGGAACAGAAATCAACACACCAAATAGCTATACAGGAAAAGAACCAGTAACGCTTAGCGCAATTGAAGATAATTATGAACCAGGAATTCAAATTAAAAGACGAATTGAACAATTAATTGCATTTGGTCATGATCCTACAAAACTGGAAGTAGTTATTGTAGGGGGAACATTCCTTTTCATGCCAGAAGATTATCAACGTAATTTCATAAAATCATGTTATGATGCAATAAATGGATTTGAATCAGTAAGTTTGGAAGATGCAAAAAGAAATAATGAAAAAGCAAAAATGAGAAATGTTGGTTTTACTATTGAAACAAAACCAGACTATTGTCAAAAGAAACATGTTGATATGATGTTAGATTATGGAACAACCAGAGTGGAAATTGGAGTTCAGAGTTTAACTGAACGTGTGTATAACATTGTCAATAGAGGGCATAATCTAGAACAAGTAATTAGTTCATTTCAGATTGCAAAGGACGCAGGATACAAAGTAGTAGCACATATGATGCCAGGACTTCCAACTATGAGTCCAAAAGAAGACATTGCAGATTTTAAAAAATTATTCGAGATGGAAGAATTCAGACCAGATATGTTAAAGATCTATCCCGCATTAGTTCTAAAAGATACACCACTTTATGATGATTACAAATTAGGAAATTACAAACCATACTCTACAGAAGATATGATTAATGTTTTGACTGAATCTAAAAAGATCATACCAAAATGGGTTAGAATTATGAGAGTTCAGAGAGAGATTACAATGGATGAAATTGTAGACGGTCCAAAAATGGGAAATTTGAGACAAAAAGTTCATCAAGAGTTAGAAAAACAAGGAACATCCTGTAAATGTATTAGATGTAGAGAAGCAGGACTAAACAATAAAAAAGAATTTTCTGAATTGAAGTTAGAGAGAATTGACTATAATGCATGTGGAGGAAAAGAGGTATTTTTGTCATTTAATGATGAAAATGACTTGACATATGGATTTTTGAGACTAAGAAAACCTAGTGAAAAGGCACACAGAGACGAAATTTCAGATAAAACATCAATTGTAAGAGAACTTCATGTGTTTGGAAAAGCAATCAGCATTGGAGAACAAGAAGAGTTTAGCTTTCAACATCAAGGAATTGGAAAAAAACTGATGATGAAAGCAGAAGAAATCGCTTCAACAGAACTGTCATCAAATAAATTATGTGTAATCAGTGCAGTTGGTACAAGAGAGTATTATAAAAAATTGAATTATAAAATTAATGGACCATATATGGCAAAGGAGTTGTGATAGAAGATGTCTGAACAAAATGTAATAGGAAAAGGTACTTGGATAGACAAACTTGCATCAGAATTAATTGAAAGAGAAGAACAGCTAGGCAGAGATACCAGTTTAATCAGAGTTGAGAGTGGTTTAGGTGCATCAGGAATTCCACATATTGGTAGCCTAGGTGATGCAGTTAGAGCATACGGAGTAAAACTTGCGTTAGAAAATATGGGATACAAATCAGAATTAATTGCATATTCAGATGATCTTGATGGATTAAGAAAAATTCCAGAAGGATTCCCTGATTCACTTCAAGAACATATTGGAAAACCAGTATCACTAATACCAGATCATACAGGAGAACATGAATCCTATGGAATGCATATGAGTAGTAGACTTTTAGACGGATTGGATAAATTAGGAATTGAATATACTTTCAAAAGAGCAAGAGACACATACAAAGAAGGCTTACTCCAAGAACAAATTCACACAATCTTAACACAAAGTGAGAAGATTGGAACAAAAATAGAAGAATTAGTTGGGCAGGAAAAATATCAAAAATTCTTACCATATTTCCCAGTCTGTTCACAATGTAACAGGCTGTACGTTGCAGAAGCAACAGAATATTTGCCAGAAGAAAGAAAAGTTTGCTACAAATGTCATGATACAGAAATTGGTGGAAAGATAATCAAAGGATGTGGACATGAAGGAGAAGCAGACATTAGAAAAGATCTTGGAAAATTAGCATGGAAAGTAGAATTTGCTGCTAGATGGAGTGCATTTGACATTAGATTTGAAGCATATGGAAAAGATATCATGGATTCAGTGAAAGTAAATGACTGGGTTGCTGATGACGTTTTGAATTTTCCACATCCACATCACATAAAATATGAAATGTTTTTGGATAAAGGAGGAAAAAAGATATCAAAATCACTTGGAAACGTGGTAACATCTCAAACATGGCTCAAATTTGGAACTCCAAAATCAATACTATTGTTGCTTTACAAGAGAATCACTGGTGCAAGAGAGCTAGGATTTGAAGATATACCATCACTAATGGATGAATATAATGAATTAGAGAAAATATTTTTTGGAAAAATTAAGATTGATAACGAAGCAAAGCTAGTCAAATCAAAAGGATTGTATGAATATGTGAATTTACTAGTACCGCCAAAACAAATTCCACCACAGGTAAGCTATAGACTTCTTTTAGAATTATCTAGAATTTTCAAAGAGGATAGAGTTTCTAGAATTAATAAAAAATTAATCGACTATCATGCAATTAAAGAACCAACTCCAGAAATTGACAAACTAATAGAAATGGCAGGAAATTTTGCAGATGAGTTTGAGGTTTCAGACAGTCCGGAGATTGAAATTGATTCTAAAACAAAAATTGCACTGGAAAAATTAGTTAGTCTTTTGGAAAAAGATGAAGAAATAGAAGATCTCCAAAATGCAATTTATCAAATTGCAAAAGGAGATGACATTGAACCAAAAGAATTTTTCAAAGTACTATATCAAATAATTCTATCAACTACAAGAGGTCCAAAAATTGGCCCATTCATTTTAGATATTGGAAAGAAAAACGTAGCAGAGAAAATTAGCAAGTATGTGAAATAAATGGCTCATAACGAACACAACAGACAGAAAAAAGGAGGAGGATTTTTTCTTATAATTTTTGGAGCACTACTGTTGTTTTTAGCACCAAATCTTTACACAGATAATCCACAATTAGGAGTCGCATGTCTAGTTTCCGGAATTTTGGTTGGAGCAGTTGGATTCTATTCCAGATTCATTAAAAAACCAAAGAATAGGTAGAATTGAGATGGGATTATTTAGTAAAAAGAAATCAGAGGTGGCTCAAGATACAAATACAAATTTACAAAAAATTAAAGATGGCATAGAAGAAGAGATTGAAGATTTAGAAAGTACGATTAAAGAAAAAAATGAAAGACTTCACTCGATTATAGAAAAAATTGAATTATCGAAAAAAGAATATGATGAAATCATAGGTAAAATAATTCAATCGAAAAAAGAATTACGTTCGCATGATAATTCTGAATCAAAATCAAATAATTTCATGAAAACAGATAATGAAAATATAGAAAAAATCTCAAAAGAGATTAACGATTCAAAAAGTAAATTAAAAGAGATTCAAGAAGAAATTGCAAGAAATTCAAAAATCAATAACGAATTAGAAGAAAAAATTAAGAAGAATAAACCATTCATTTCAGATTCAGAAGATCAAAAAAAGAAGATTGATGAAGAATTGAATCAGAGAAAAAAAGAGCTTGAGGTTATGAAAAAAAGATTGGGAGAAATGAAACAAAATGATTCAAAAAGTAAGGACGGAGATGATTCAAAAAACGTAGTAGAAGCTGCAAGTCAGATAATTTCTACTACAAATAAGAGATTACAAGATACGATGAAAGAGCTTGAGGTTATTAGACAATTGTTGGATAAAGAAAGAAAAGCCCATAACGAAACAAAAAAGAAATTACAAAATTAGTCGTAATACTGTTTCCATTTTTTTACCAAATCCTCTTTTTTAAGACCTAGATCATAAGATGGAGATGTTATTTCAGAAAACGATGTGACATCTACGACAACTATATGAGAAATACTACTTTTGATACCTTTTTGTTTAAAGTAATCAAGAATGTTTTCAAAATCTTCTCCATTAGACAAGATTTGTGCTAGTCCCTTAAACCGATAACCCAGTCTTGAGAAAGGATCAATTACATTAATTTCAATTGAAGGGTTTTTTGTAAGATTCTCAATTGTCTTAGGAGAACGAATGTTTGCAAATACTAGTCTAGAATCATCAAGAATTGCTATTGTACCTTTTGGAGAAAGATTTGGAGTACCATCTGGAGATACAGTTGCAACATAACCTAATTTTTGGAAATTCACCAAATTTTTTATTTCATCATTAAATTCAGTCATAAAATTGGTTAAATTACATGTAATTAAATTCGTGAATTATCTCATTAGGTCTGCTGCAACGCCATAAAATAGGAAGAAGCCTATTCCACCTGCAAGAATTGCAATCCATGTGGCGATATCTTTACGCTTTGGCATATACTTTCAAGAAATACGTCTTAATAATAATGCATTCCAGATGAGTGTATGTCAAAACTAGGGATAATAGGCAGAGGTTTTATGTTCGTAGTAGTAGGACTAGTCACAATAATTGTAGGTTCATTTTTGTTACGTGGAAACATGCACATGTGGGATAAAGTGGATCCAGATGAATCAAAAGATAAAAAATAATATTCAATTCTGACAAACAGCCAGCTCATTTTCTACCCTAATGTTCATATTCATGAAAACCAGAATTAGTTATTATGCTAAATACCGTATTCAAAGACGCAATAATTAATCGTGAAAAGACATTATCCATTCTAAAAGGTCCAGAGTATGAGAAAATTATACAGAAAGCAAAAGAGAATTGGATTGATTATACACCAAAAAAACAGGAAGTAATTTCTGCAGGTATAGACAGTAGTTTTAACAGTACAAAATTTCAAGGTGCAGAGCTTTGGGCCGTAACAGCAGTATCAATAAAATCAGATGGCGAAATAATTGCAGATTTGCATGATTTTGGGTTAGACACAAACCCAGTACTTGCATCACTTGCAAGTAAGATGGAGATAGATGCATGTAACATGTCAATCGATAGTGCAGATTTAGTTTTGATGGATGGCTCACTTTATTCACAATTCATGACAAGACAAGCATCGTTAACAGAATCCATGATCAATGCAATGAAAAAAAGAAACAACGTAGTATTTGTTTCAAAGACATCAAATACAAGAAAACAGTTTGAAGATTTAGGAGCTATTGCAGGAGATATTTTTTACTATAATCATGCGGCAAGAACTCCAGGATTCAGTAAAATTTTTGAAGATGAAAAATTTGGAAAAGATAGAATCATTACATCAATTTTTGCAAGATTAGCAGATTCATTACCATTAATCAAAGTGGAATTATTTGGAACAGGCTATACTAATGATGATTTTAAACAAGTGTTAAACAAGATTTACAAAAATAGTATTAGCGGATATCCATATTCATTGAAACTGGCACATAATAATTGTAAAATTTCAGGAAAAGATCTTGCAAAATTAGCTAGTATACATGGACTTTCAAATGAGATTGGTTCAAGGGAGGTCTTAGGATGAGTTTAGGATTCGTAGTAGGCGAATCAAAGCCAAATGTAGTAACAATTCAGTCATCAAGAGCGCTACCAATAGGAGAATATGTCATAATCGAAGTTGAAGAAGGAAAAATTGTAGGATTGGTAGAAACATCATTTGTTACAAGTGCAGCATTGTCAGATGTAAGAAATTATGACGAGGCTGAAGAGAGTATAGAACTTGCAGAATTAAACAAACGTGATAAGAGCTATACTGGGAAAATTTTGATTTTAGGATTCTTAGAGATGTTACGAAAGGGAAAAGCAATTCTTCCTGCAATTCCACCATTACCAGGTACCAAGGTAATCAAAGCAACAAAAACAGATTTAGGAGAAATTTTTGCACCTGAGAAGGACGAATGGCTGAAAATTGGAAATCTCCTAAGAAATGAAGATATTGATTCAAAGATTAATCTTAACAAAATTGTTTCAAGACATCTAGGAATTCTAGCAATGACAGGAATGGGAAAAAGTAATCTTGTTTCATTACTAGCATCAAAGATTGCAGCATTAAGTGGAACAGTAATTATTTTTGATTATCATAACGACTATGCAGATTTAGATATTCCAAAAATCAACGTGATTGATGCAAAAATCAATCCAAGATTACTAGATGCTGAAACACTGTCAGAAGTTTTAGAGATTCGAGAAGGAGCAGACATTCAGCAAAGAATTTTACGAAAAGCATTCACGCCAGAGGTAAAAGAATCTGCAAATTTTTGGGAAGCACTTGATCAACAAGTTCAGTATATTGGAAGTGATCCAGAAAGAAAAGAAGAAAGACATTCAGCTGATAGAGTTCAAGATAAGATTGATGATGCACGTAATAGATTTGCAGATATTTTAGATCCAGACATGGTATATCCTGTAGGATTAATCAAAGAAGGCAGATTAAACATTCTAAATGTTTCAGAGTTTAGTGATAAACAAGCAAACGTTGCATTAGGATATTATCTTCAAGAATTACTTAATGATAGAAAAGCAGCAAGTAATGCAAAAAGTGCAAAAAGCAAATCAAAAAGAAATTACATGTTTAACAGCCCAATATTTGTCATAATTGAAGAAGCTCATGTGTTCATTCCAAAAGGAGAAGAAGCTAGGGCAAAATATTGGGCAACAAAGATTGCTAGAGAAGGTCGTAAATTTGGATTAGGATTATGCGTAGTTTCACAAAGACCTCGAAATATTGAGCCTAGTATTCTAAGTCAAATGGGCTCACTAGCAGTAATGAAGATAGTTCAAGAAGATGATCAGCATCAGATTGCATCTGCATCCGAATCAATTAGTAGGGATTTCATTGCTCAATTAACATCATTGAACGTTGGTGATGCAGTGTTAGTGGGTCAATGGGTTAACTTACCGGCAATAATTCACATTGATGAGATGAAAGGTAAGATGATTGGTTCAGACCAAAATGCAGTAGACCAATGGACTATTGCAAAAAAGTTTGAAAATGAAAACAAGACACAGGCTCAGGGAACCGTGCAAAAAGATTTGTTATTAGATTAAAATGAAATTTTCCCATATCTCAGATACACATCTTGGATTAATCCAATACGGATTAGAAGAAAGAGAACAAGACATCTATGATTCGTTTAACCAGGCAATTGATATTTCAATAGAAAATAAGGTTGATTTTGTTATTTTTGCAGGAGATATTTTTCATACACCAAATCCAAGCGGCACTGCAATCTTACAAATGGCAAATGCATTAAAGAGATTAAAACAAAATGAAATAGAATCATTTTTTGTGTTAGGCGAACATGATATCAGTAGAGTTCGCGCCACACCAATTCCTTATGTATATCATAATTTAGAATTTTCAAAATATATTGGAAGAGGTGAACCCGTATACTACAAAGATGTTATGATTGTAGGTCTGGATAAAATCAGAAAGAATGAGATGACAGGATTAGAAGAAAAATTTGCAAAAATAGAATCACTAGCAAGTAAACATAACGGACATAAAATTTTAGTTTTACATCAAGGAATAACTGAAGTAAACAAATTTGCAGGAGAGGTTAATTCAACTGACCTTCCAAAAAATTTTACATATTATGCAATGGGCCATTTACACGACAAATTTATCAAACATTATGATCATCTAAAAGGACCATTAGCGTATCCAGGGTCTACAGAAATGACTACTAGTGAAGGAATTAAAGAAACAGAGAAAGGGTTTTTCATAGTGGATATTTCTGGAGAAGAAGCTAAACCAGAATGGATAAAACTTGATACTCGTCCACAATTTTCAACAAAAATTGAATTTTCAGATATTGATTCAGAAATTAATGAATTAAATGAAAAAATTTCACAGTTAGAAAAGAAACCAGTAATTGAAATAAAAATTCATGGAGAAAATTTAGAACGTGAAGTAATAGAAGGAAAAATCTTAGACTTAGCCTCAAAATCTTTACATTTTTCATGGAAAGTGTTTCAAAATGATGACGAATCATCTGTTTTGTTGAATAGACCAGCACAAATTGATCAAGAACTTTTCAAACTTGCAGTAAATTCATTAAAATCAGAAAAATTAGCACACTTAGCAATTAATGAATTGCTTCCATTACTATCCACAAAACAAGTAGATAGTGCTACACAAGTTGTCATTGAAAATTTTAGCGATTATTCAGGAGAAAAAAATGATTCATAATATTGAACTAATAGATTTCTTGGCGCATCACGATACAAAGTTAGATTTTAACAATGATGCAACAGTTTTTGTTGGTCAGAATGGTGCAGGAAAATCAAGCATAATCGATGCAATTACTTTTTCATTATTTGGAACACATATGCGAAAGAATAACAAGAGTTTGATAAGAAGAGGAGCAAACAAGGCTTTAGTTAAAGTAGAATTTTCTGCAAATGGAAAAAATTACAAAACAGTCAGGCAAATAGATGCAAAAGGAACTCTCACTGCACAATTTTTAGAAAAAAGTGGGGATGGATTCATACCAATTGCAGAAGGTGAAAGAAAACAATTTGGGGAATCAATGACAGAAGAAGTTGAAAAAGTACTTGGAATAAATTTTGAAAAATTAAAAATTGCATCAATAGTTCAACAAGGAGAATTAAGTTCCATCATAAAGGCAAAGCCAAAAGAATTCAAAGAATTGTTGAACACAATCATTGGGATAGACCGATTAGACATTGCAGTTGAATCAATGAAAGAAGTATTGAAAGAATTTAGAAAAAATGTTCAAAATAAACATGGTTTTGACGATACGCAAATTGAATTATTAGAAAACAAAATGAATGAATTTGAAAATGAAATAACTAATTCAAAACCAATGATAAAAAAACTAGAAGAGGAGAAAAAAATCAGAGAGTCCAACATAATACAAATTGAAAAAGAAATTGAATCTGATAGTGTTAAAGAAATACAATTGAGAGAACTAAGAGATCAAAAAGAAGAATTAGTTTCATATGCAAAGGATACAATAAAAAAAATTCAAAGAGAGGTTATGGAAGAAGAAAGAAAAGTTAACGAATGTAAAGGATGTTTTTCAATTGTTAATAAAAAAGAGGAAATAGAAAAGGAGTTATCTATACTTAGTAAAGAACTGCAGACAGTTTCAAAAGAATTAGATGAAGCTGAGAAAAAGAAGATTCGTTTTGAGGAACAAGAGGAATTTGCAAATCGACTAGAATTAAAAGATGGAAAATGCCCAGTATGTGATTCCAAAGTTGATCATCTAAATCCATTGTTCCAAAGAGAACATTTGGAAGAAGAAATTAGAACACTTGATGAAAAGATTTTGCAGTTAGAAGAAAAACAGAGAAAATTAGAGAAATCAATTGAAGAAATAAACGATAAGTTAAGAGAAGCTGAAAATGCAGATGTAAAATTAAAAACACATAATATTTCAACAGAAAATGAATTAGAAGAAATTGCAAATACCATCAAAGAGAAAGTAAAAAGGATTAAAGATATACCAATTACAATTAATTCAGGACAGCTTTTAGAAGCGTCATCAATTGATTCGCATGCAAAGATGAAATATGAAAAAATTTTACAAATTGAAAAGACTACCAGCGGATTTAATCAAGAAGAATTTTTAGCAAAAAAAAGAGATTTGACTCAAAATCGTGACCGATTACGTCAGATTGATCAAGAGTATGGTGCAACATCCAATAGAATAGAAAATGCTAAACAACAACTTGAAAAGAACAAAGTAGTTTTAGATGAATTACACAAGATAAGAAAATATGTGTTAGAGTTAGAGAATATACAAAAAAATGTTTACAGTATAGATGGACCAGTAGCAAAAAGCCTACGTTCATGGGCATTAGAGATCATTTCAGAAAAAGCATCAGAGTATTTGGAGAAATTAAACACAAAAATTCAGAGAATTTCACTTTCACAAAAAACACGAGATGTAAACATAACATGTTATTCCAGAGCAACCATGTTAGAATTGGAATCACTTAGTGGAGGAGAACAAGTAAGCATTGCACTGTCATTAAGATTAGGCATGGCACATCTTTTAGGTTCATCAAATCTAAATTTCATGATACTAGACGAACCAACTACACATCTAGACAGTGAAAGAAGGAAATCTTTGGTTGGAGTGTTATCTCAATTAGCAGATATTAGAGGCGGAGAATCATCTATGCAATTTATTATAATTTCACACGATGCAGAAATTTTTGAAGATTCATCTGTTGAGAATATTTATAAATTTGAATCAGCAATTAACGGAACTATAGTTAATCCACTCTAACCGCCAGTTAATTTACCAAATTTTTCACTTTTGCACAAAGTTTTCATAAATTCTAGGTTAGATAATGCAACTACTGCAGAGTGTCTTACAGATTCTTCAGGATCATTTAGTGCTTTTTCTAACACCTCAGGCTCACCTGTAGAACCAACAACTCCTAGTGCAACAGCTGCTTCGTGTCTAACAAACATGCTAGGATCATTTGCAGTTGCATCTTCAAGCGGACCAATACCACTGCTAAAACACATCTGACCTAATGAGAATGCGGCTTCATGTCTAACTAGTTCATTAGGATCATCTTTGAGAACTTTGGCAATATACTTGACCTTATCCTCTCCACCTAAATCTACCAGAATGCAAGTTGCTCTACATCTTACAACATAATCGTCATGATCTAATAATTTTACGAAATATTCGGTATCCTCTTTTTCATAATGAGATTCCATTTCAGCAAATAGATCAATTCTAGATTGTGGTACTACTTCCATGTTTGACATCTTTTTCAGTCCTTTTTAATTCCTTTTTTTTAAAATGTTAGTTATCTTTTTAATAGAAACTCAAAATATCTGAATTATGGTAACAATTGGAGAAAAAGCACCAAATCTCAAATTGGGAAAATGGGTTCAAGGAATGGAAACAAACTTTGACAAAGAAGGCGACAATGTAAAACTAGTCGAAGTGTTTCAGGTAAATTGCCCAGGTTGTTTTATGCATTCAATACCAGAAATAATCAACATTTATCAAAAATTCAAAGGAGATGGGTTAACCGTCATGGGTGTAGCTACAGCATTCGAGGATTATGATAAAAATACCTTAGAGAATTTAGAAATGCTTCTTACAACAGGCGAAGTTGTAGGAGATACTAAACAAGCATTATCTCAATACGGACAACTCAAAGATGGAAAATTACCATACAAAATTCCATATCCAGTCGCAATGGATTCACTAGTAAAAGAAGGAGGAGAACCAACAAGAGAGAAAATGACAGCATTTATCAAAAATCAACTTCCAGATTTTGATTCACAGCCAGAAGATTACAAACAACAGATTTTTGAACGTGTTAAAACATATTTCAAATCAAAAGAATTTTCTGCAGAAACATTTGAAATGTACTCATTACAAGGTACCCCTTCAACTATCTTAGTAGATAGAAAAGGAGTTTTACGCGACGTATCATTCGGTCAAACAGTAAACCTTGAATCAATGGTACAGAAATTATTAAACGAATAATTTTTTGTATTTTCTCAGAACTATCAAACCAATGAAGGAAGTTGCAAGAACTAGTGGTGCAATTTCATAAAATTCAGGAATTACATATGTTCCAAAAATTTCAATTTCTTGATTACTAGAATTAAATGGTATTTTGATAACATCTCCATCAAGTGTATAATCAGACTCTATACCATCAACCATTACAATAAAAGAACCATCATCAAACGGAGTTATTACATCATCAGATAATGTAAATGATAATACTCCATCATCACCGGGGTCAAATAATGTAAAAATTAGAGAACTTGTAGATTGATTTTCAGATATGTCATCAACATATCCATCAGATATTTTGTAATCAATTACATCCCTAATGTTAAAAGTATCAAGATATGTTGTTCCAAAAATTTCAATTTTATGTTTACCCATTCCTGGAAAATCCATTGTTAGAAAAGTATTGTTAGCTCCAGCCTTTAATTCGGGAATAAATTTTTCACCATCAAGAAATATGGAATAATCACCACCAATCAATTGATTTGGAAAGCTGATTTCTAATGAATTATTTTCCAAAGAACTCAGTATGAACAATGTGATTGATTTTTTATCTTTATCAAAATCAAGATTAGTTACGTCTAGATTTCCAGTAGCTTCAACTGTGAATGTATAGCCATCAGTTTTTACAGGAAATGTAAACTTGAGGCCGGTTTTGTCAGAAAGTGGTACAGCATCAGCATAAGGGATGGTTATCGACAAAATTACTATAAAAATTAATAATTTTTTTATCATGCAGCAGTTTTGATTACTCTTTTTCTTAATTCTTTATCGTTTGCAATACTTGGATGAGATGGATCTGCTAAGATTACTTCATACCAGTAATGTTTACCGTCTTTGTATAGAAAATAAGAACCTAAAAGTTTCATATTTGGATATTTCTCTAGTACACGTCTGTTTGCTACAGTTTTCATGCTATCATCTTGTTTGATTCTAGTGACACCTAGATGTTTTGGACGTCTTCCTCCTCGTGGTCTCTGACGTCTCATTCCTCCAGTTCCAACTCTCATTCGAATTACAACAATTCCTTGTTTTGCTTTGTAGCCAAGTCGTCTTGCACGTAAAAGTCTACTAGGTCGTTCAATACGTGTAGCTGCATCTTCTTTTCTCCATACAATTGCACGTTCTCGTAAAACGATAGAATTTTCCTTCCACATTTTGTACCATACGCTATCTTGGCTAATTGTCATAGATTCATAGAAAAAAATCCCCTTAATAATCCTATGAGAAAAAAATGCAAAATTCATTATATTATGTAAAAATTAGGTAAAGGTATGAAACAATATTTGCTATTAATTATAGGAGCAAGTATTATCTTCTCAACTAGCGCATACGCCCAAGAAACACAGGATATTGAGATATTGATTTCATCACCCAACTATAATTACGGAGATAAATTAGATTACACAATAATTATCTCAGAGGTTACCGGAGAAGATGCGGTTATTTTTATTACAAATACTGTCGGAAATAAAAGTCAATTATTATCAATTCCAATAGCACAAGAAGAATCTAGAATAATTGCACCATTTGCATTTGATAGTATAATATGGAATGAAGGCACGTATGAACTAGAATTACAGTATTCAGGCGCCACAGCTACAACATCTTTTACAATTGTAAATGATGGAACAATCGGAATACCATATTGGATAAAAGATGTATCAAAAATCTGGGTTAGTGGGCAAACAGACGACGATGAATTTGCAAAATCCATTAAGTTTTTGATTGATGAAAATATTATTTTCAATCCAAATCCAGGAAAAGAATTACAAATACCTGAGTGGTTTAAGATGACAACTGGATGGTGGGCAAATAATCAGATTCCAGATACAGTGTATGGAGAAGCATTACAATTTTTAATTGATGATAGAATTATTCAGATACCAATTAATCAAAAATCATTTGATCAAGAATCATCATCAGATAAAACTTTGTGACTTTTCTTTCCAATTCCCCATAAAATCATCATTATCACAATTCCAAGTGACATTCCAATTACTATAGAATAGATTAGAGGACCAGTTCTAAAATCAGACGCATTTTTTTCCATAGGAGATAAAACACATTCGCCATTTTCATATACAGTTCCATCACCACATGCATTCATCATTTTTTCAAGTTTTTCTTCTTCAGCTTTTTGTGCATCTGCTTCTGCTTGTGCTTTTGCGTCTGCTTCTGCTTGTGCTTTTGCGTCTGCTTCTGCTTGTGCTTTTGCGTCAGCTTCTGCTTGTGCGTCAGCTTCTGCTTGTGCTTTTGCGTCAGCTTCTGCTTGTGCATCTTGTTGTTCTTGTTCTATCAAAAATGATTTGTTTGCAAGGATTGTTCCAATGATTTCTATCTCTTCAGTTCCAGCAGAAATAGAAAAAGATAAAGTTCTAGATTCATCAGTTTTTACTTCTTCAAATTCAATTTCATCACCATCAGATAGAATGAAGAAATCATCGTCAGAGTATCCAAGTTTAGCATCAAAAAAGTCTCTTTGGAAAGTAATAGATACATCACCCTCAGAGCCAGATACTTCTGTTTCAAAAATTAGAGATATGAAATCAAGGTCAGCAGTGACAGATTTCAAAACTACATTATTTGCATTGTAATCAATATCATAACTAGTATTATCAATTTCAGTTGAAACTGTATCAGCAAATGCTGATGGAACCATTAGTGAGAAAAATAGTACAGATATGTATGCAATCTTTGTTTTCAATCCTAAGTAACGCCTCTAAGGATTTGTATTATCTTTTCTGCTATAACATTTGCAGCTAAAGACTGAGCTTCTTTTGTCTGAGCGCCCATATGAGGCGTAGAAATGAAGT
Source organism: uncultured marine group I thaumarchaeote (assembly GCA_902552015.1). GTDB lineage: Archaea > Thermoproteota > Nitrososphaeria > Nitrososphaerales > Nitrosopumilaceae > Nitrosopelagicus. The sequence goes on from CACDFH010000010.1 coordinate 14,559, forward strand.
TTGGTAGGCTTGCTAGCTTGTTTGAAGTAGCAGGTTCGACCTCAAATACATCCAATGCAGCCCCTCCTAGTTTACCATCCTTTAGAAATTCGTATAATGCCTCCTCATCAATTACACCACCACGGGATGTATTGATGATTCGAGAAGTATTCTTCATTGTACTCATTTTTTCAGCATTAATCAAGTGTTTAGTACTGTCCAATAATGGGACATGTAATGATACATAATCAGAACTTGAAAGTAGAGTTCCAAGATCTGCCTTCATTAATCCCACTTCACTTGAAAATTCTTCATCAATTGGTACTACATCATATCCAATGATATTCATGTTTAATGCTCTGGCAAGACGTCCTAGTCTTTTGCCAATATTTCCTAATCCAACAATTCCCAAATATTTTCCACGTAATTCAGTACCCATCAATTCTTTTTTAATCCAATTTCCATTTCTTACTTCTCTATCAGCTCTTGGGATTTCTCTTGCTAATGACAACATTAAACCAATAACCAATTCTGCAACAGCATTCATTGCACCTTCAACAGCATTGATTACACGGATGTTTTTTTCTTTAGCTGCTGCTTGATCAATATTATCTAGACCAACACCAACTCTTGCAATAATTTGACATTTGTTTGCTTTTTCAATCATATCTTTAGTAATTTTTGTTCGACTTCTAACTATGATAACTTCAAAATTTTCAATTTTTTCTAAAATTTGTTCAGCGGTAATTTCTGGTTCATATGTAATTTGTAATCCATTTTTCTCTAAGATTTCATTTAAGACAGGATTAACTTGGTCACATATTAGAACAGATTGATTCATACTCATGCAACAAGCCTGAATTCATTTAATATAATGATTTTGAAAGTCGAGAATTACTAAAATTATCCAGATACTATAGAGAAATATGGAATTTGATATTGTTCAAATTATTCCAATCGTGTGTATTATAGCAGCCGTAGGGATTTTTGTAGGTACCAGAATCTGGATAATGTTCAGATAATGTAAGGTATTTTTTAGCAAATAATGAAGCTAGTATCCACTAAGTTCAGAAAATAAAAGGAAAAAGGGGTAATGGTTAGTTTATCCTTCAGCTGCAGCAATTACTGCAGGGATTACTTCCCATAGAGGTAAAGCGCCGTTTTCAATAGCTGCGTTTGCAACATCATCTGTACATAAACAGTGGACGTTCAATGCTGGGTGTGCAATTGTGTTCTTTCCTGCTGGAGGAACTGCATCGTGTGGGTTACCTAAGACACCTGCGTATGAACCTGCATCTACTGCACCTTGAACTACGCCAAGTGCGGTTGCTGATTCATTAACTGGGTCTAATGGAAGACCTGCAACGAAGATTGTTGCTGCACCACTATAGATAGCTGCATAATCATGGTTTACTGCTGCATAAATGCCTGGTTCATCAAATACGACATCTACAATCATATTTTGTGAGCCACCGAGTAGCCATGTTTCAGTACCTTGTGCTTGAACTCTGTTTGCTTGTACAACTCTGTCGAGAATTTCACCGACAATGTGCCAATAGACTGGTTCGTTACCTTGATTCTCAATGAAGAATCTAACGTGTTGGTCAGTTGGTACGAAGAGGAGTTGTGATTGATATTGTTTTAAGTCCATAGAATTCCATGGTTGTGCTAAGAAGATGTTCTTGTTTGCATCGCCGAACATGAGTAAGTTATGGATTCCGTTTGGAACATAACCAAATGCTTGTCCGTTAACAACAGTTTGAGATGTTGAGTGACTCATCATCTTTCCCATGTCGTAAGTACCAGCGTCAGTTAAGTACAACTGGTTGTATTGCAATTGGAACTCTAGTGCATCAGCATCATAGAATTTTTTGTCCTTTACAACTTCACCGCCTTGTAGTGCTGTTTTTTCCACCATTAGTCTTTTGTAACCATCGAGTGGGTCAACAATGGTGATACCATACATACCAGATAGTACGTGTTGGTCCATTGCTGCAATGTTAACACCAGAGCAGTGATATTTGAAAACACCTGGAACTTCAGCAATAAAGCAGTATTCACCAGTTTCACCGATGTTTACTGCACCCATGTAAGGTTTTGATGACATTTGTGATGCATGCATATCATTTCCGTGTTGAGTTACCTCATCACCAGGAATGGTTAATGTCATGTGAACAACGTCACCTTGTGTAACTCTTAGTGTTGGTCCTGGGACTTGTTCACTAAAAGTCATTGCACTGTAAGTACTTCCAGTCATTGTTGGAAGATCAACGCTTACACCAGTAAGGTCGAAGTTTACTACAGGTCGACCTGAATCTAATAGGTCTGAACATGGGCCTGCTGCATATGCTTCAGGCATTACAAGTTCTAATCCGCCCATAGCAGCAACTTTTGCAAGTGGAGATGTCTCTACTTCCATAGTTGAACCTGCATTTAGAGGAGCAGTGAAAGAACTTCCGAATAGTGCGCCTCCCATAACTGCTATTGCAGCTACGGTCATGATAGTACTATAACGTCTATTCATGCTATTCGATGCTTGAACTAGATTATATAAAACATGCAGTTTTTTGTTAAATCTACTAGATGTTCTCAGATCTTATAATATAGAAAAACTGTTCAAAATTTTCAATTTTTACTGATCGATTAGATGAAAAATTCAATTTTTATTCATGCAAGTTTTACATCATTTGTGAAGTACCGATCAGATAAGGATTCACTGGGACCAGTAAAAATTCCTGCTGATGCATATTATGGTCCATTTACAGGACGTGCAATCAAACAATACAATGTTACAGGAAGACCATCTCATCGAAATTTGATTAAGTCATTTGTTATGATAAAACGCTCTGCAGCAGTTGCAAATATGAAGACTAAAGCAATTAACAGAAAACAAGGAACCGCCATAGTCAAAGCCTGCGATAAGATTCTTTCAGGAAAACACATTGATCAATTTTTGGTAGATATGGTAAACTCAGGTGCAGGAACAGCATTCAACATGAACACTAATGAAGTTATTACAAATGTTGCATTGAAAGGCTTAGGTAAGAAACAAGGACAGTATGAATTTCTTCATCCAAATGATCATGTCAACATGTCACAATCAAGTAATGATACATATCCTACTGCAATGCATATGGCAATACTGTTTTCATTCAAAGAAATGATTCCTGTTATTGATAAATTAATAAAATCAATCAACAAAAAAGCAAAACAATTTTCTAAATTTAAAAAACTTGGACGTACTCATTTGATGGATGCATTACCAGTTACACTTGGAAGTGAGTTTGCAGCTTATGCAACTTCATTAACAAATGCTAGAAATCAAATTGTTGAATCGCAAAAAGAACTAGAACAAGTTGCATTAGGCGGTACAGCTGTAGGTACAGGTGCAAACACACCAAGAGGATATAGAAAAGTTGTAATTACAGAGTTAAGTAAAGTATCAAAATTATCACTTAAACCACAAAAAGACATGCAATATGCATTACAAAGTAAATTTCCTGTTGCAAACGCATCATCTGCATTGAAAAATTTTGCAATAGAATTAGGTAAAGTATCAAATGATGTTAGGTTGATGGCATCAGGACCAATTGCAGGACTATCAGAACTTGGAATACCAGCAGTTCATGCAGGTTCATCAATAATGCCTGGAAAAGTAAATCCATCTTTAGCAGAATGTATGAACATGATTTGTTTTAGCGTAATGGGTAATGATACTACAGTTTCATTTGCAGCACAAGCAGGACAGTTTGAACTTAATGTAATGTTACCAGGCATGTTGAAGGCAGTTTTAGATTCAACTGATATGCTGACAAACTTTTTGCCAATATTTTCTGCAAACCTAATTGATGGATTAACTGCAAATCAAACAAAACTTAGAGAAAATATTGAAAATAGTCCAGTAATTGTTACACTACTAACACCAAAAATTGGTTATCTAAAATCTGCAGACTTGTTCAAAGAATCACTCAAAACAGGAAAGACAATTAGAGAATTAGTCGTCTCTAAAAAATTGATGACAAATAAAGAAGTCAGTGCTTTGTTAGGTTAAGATGGCAAAAATTTGGGTAGAAGCTTATGGCTGCTCTGCAAGTTATTCAGACTCTGAAATGATTTCAGGATTAATTGTTAATGGAGGACATACTTTAGCGGAAAATTCAGAAGATTCAGATCTTAATGTCATTGTTACTTGTTCAGTAAAGGATGCTACAGCAGATAAAATGATTCGCAAAATCATGGATTCAAGTTCAAAACCTCTTGTCGTTGCAGGGTGTTTACCAAAAGCAGAAAAAAGCAAGGTGGAGAAATTTGCAGAAAATGCAAGTTTGCTAGGTCCAAACTCAATTGGCAAAACACTACAAGTTATTCAATCTACACTCGATGGGAGAAAGACCGTTGCATTAGAGGATACAGATGTATCTAAAGTGGGATTACCAAAAATTCGTCTGAATCCAGCAGTAGGAATTGTTGAGATAGCAAGTGGATGTATGAGCGAATGTACATTTTGTCAGACAAAAATATCGAAAGGAGACCTACAAAGTTACAGAGTAGGGGATATTGTAAGACAAGTTAAGACAGAATTAGCAGAAGGATGCTGTGAAGTATGGTTAACATCAACAGATAACGGATGTTATGGTTTTGATATTAATTCAGATTTACCAGAATTAGTAGATACAGTATCACAGATTCCAGAAAAATTTTTCATGAGAGTAGGAATGATGAATCCAATGTATATGCCAAGAATTCGCGAAGGGTTACTAAAATCATTTGAAAGTAGTAAAGTTTTCAAATTTTTACATGTGCCAGTTCAAAGCGGAAGTGACAAAGTTCTAAATGATATGAAAAGAGGACATACAGCAAAAACTTTCAGAGATGTTGCACAACAATTCAGAGATAAATTTGGCAAATTTACTATTTCAACAGATATCATAGTTGGATTTCCAACTGAAACAGAAGAAGATTTTCAGATGACAATGCAACTATTAGAAGAAACAAGACCAGACATAGGTAACTTATCAAGATACAGTCCAAGACCAGGAACAGATGCTGCAGAAATGCCACAAATTGACATGACAGAGATGAAGAGAAGAAGTAAATTGGCTTATGAATTAATCTGTAAAATTTCAAAAGAGAATAATGAAAGATGGATTGGCTGGAAGGGGGAAGCAGTTTTTGATGAGGAGTTTGAGAATCAGAAGAGAGGTAGAAACTTTGCATACAAACCAATTTTCGTCAATGAAGAGCCAAAAATTGGAGAAATTAAAACAGTAGAAATTACTGATGCCACAGTCCATAGCCTGATTGGCAAGATAATCAGGTAAAGGACTCAAAAATTTTAGATCGGAATTATAATCAAAACTAAGTAAAGAGTTTTTTATCAGAAATTGCGATACTGTACATGACTTTTGAAGTTAAAGAGCCAGTACTAGTAATAGGACTAGGAGGAGCAGGCATAAAATTAGCCTCAGAAATGAGAGATATTCTAGGCGCAGATTCATTAAAAATTAGTCACGATAAGAAAGACGTTTCAGAACATAATTCTATTCACATTTCTACAAAATCAATCATCAATCCATCTGTTCAATTGATTAGAGGTTGTGCTATGGAACAAAGTGATAAAATTGCCGAACATATGAGCACATATGAAACAGTCATAATCATGGCAAATCTTGCAGGAAAATCAGGTGCTGCATTAGCCCCAGTAGTATCATCAATCTGTAAAGAACAAAACAAAAATGTCCTATCATTTGCAATAATGCCTTTCAAATTTGAGAAAAACAAAATTTTCCAGTCCGGAATATCATTGAAGAGATTGAGAATGAATTCAGATTCAACAATAATTATTGATAATGATGCAATATTGGACAGCAACCCAGACTTTACTGCAGAAAAATGCTATGATGTAACAAATAATGCAATCAAATGTCTTACAACATCAATTAGATCATCATCATTAACAGACGATACAAACATCATGTCAACATCACGTAGTACAGAAAATATTGAAGACTCAGTAAAAGATTCAATCAAGATGTTATATGAGGATGCACCACCAAACAGCATAAAACGTTCAATGTTGTATGTCTATGGCGCAGAAAAAATTCCAGTTGGAGTAATTAATTCAATTTCAAACATACTAGGAGGTATTTTTGATCAAGAAAATTCTCAAGTAGACATGTCAACATCAGGCAGCACAAATGTTGTTTTGCTAAGTGCAATTGCAGGCGAAACACGCTTTGACAAATATGACCCATTAGGAGTCATTTCTAAAGATAAAACATTAGACTGGGACGAACCAGAAACTAGTTTTAACTGTGAATTAGATTTGCCACAAATAGAATAATTAATTTTTTTATTCTTTAGATTTTGGTTTTGATTCTTTAGCTTTTGGTTTTGATTCTTTAGCTTTTGGTTTTTCTTCTTTAGGTTTTGGTTTTGATTCTTTAGCTTTTGGCTTTTCTTCTTTAGGTTCTTCTTTTGGTTTTGCTTCTTTGAGAGTTTCTTCTGTTACTTCGATTGCATCAGCATCATCTGTTTGTGGTTCAACTTTTTGCTCAATTTCAGGAGATTTCTTAGAATCTTTTTCATCGGATTCTGCACCTTCTTCATAATTAGTAACTAAAATGTAGCCATCGTCAGTTTTTGTCATTCTGACACGAATTTTACGTGGAGGGCTTCTAACACCTTTTGACCAAATCAAATGAGCAACTTCTTCATCAATCTTAATTTCTTGAGTTTTCATATGCTTTCGAGCAAATTCACGGATCATGTTGATTGCTCTAACTGCACGATGTTGACTTTGAGAAAGAAGTACTTTTCCTAATGGAATTGTATAAACACGTTCAAGTTCTTGGGACAACTATCCAACCTCCACATCAGTTCTACGCCATGCTCTAGCCTTAGGATTTGTTCTAACTGAACGCTTTGTCTTTAGAATAACCCATGCTGGAACAGCAGATGCTTGTTTTGTCTTCTTGATCAATCTGATTTTTCTTCCAGATGTCTTTCTAGTTGCCATAAAGTTTCGAACAAATTTTCCTCTTTTTAAATCAAGCGTGATTTTGCTCTATAAAACAAAGTATTCGGCTTCAGGATGGTGAATAACTATTGCTGCAGTTGATTGTTCAGGTATGATTTGTCCAGATTCTGTTAGAGTCATGCCAGATTTTTCTCCATGAATTAGTTTCCATACAAGATGTTGCTGAGTTGTGTCAGGGCAGCTTGGATATCCCCAACTGTATCTCAGACCGCCTTTATCAGATAATTCAAGCTCATCCTTAATTTTTTTATTTATCCATTCTGCCATCGCTTCAGCTGTTTCAACTGCAAGACCATGTAGATAATATGAATCAGTGTACTTGTCTTCTTTATCCCATTTTTCAATTAAGTCAGCTGCTTTTGTACCAACAGTTACAGATTGAAATGCAACAACATCATTCTCGCCAAAATAATCAGTTAAACACAAGTGCTTGGTTTTTGATGAACGAGGAAAATCAAAAACTATGTCTTGACCATTAGGTCCATCAACAACTAATTTGTCATTACGATTATGGCATGAGAAATATCCGTAAACAGCTTGTGGTTCAAAGAGGTTATCTTCAATTACACGTTTTTTCCATTCATCAAGAAGTTTTTCAGGATCATCAATTGTATCAGTGGACTTTCCTCTAATTCCCCATGAGAGTTTGAAGAGGGATTTTTTATTAAGATGATTCCAGATTTCATTAAGATCAAAATCTTCAGGTTTTAATCTAATTACTTCATTTAGTTTTGGCGGTGTAGGGGGAGAAACAGGTTTGATGCCACTATGAGGAAGATTCTCGGATTCAACTTGTTGAACTTTACTTTCTTTCCAGTTTGATAATTTTTCTTTCCAATTATTTACAAATTCGTCTTTTTCTTCAGAAACTAGCTTATCCATTGTTTTAAGACCATCGAACATGGTACCACAGTAAAACATTCCAGGTTCATAGATTCCATCTTGTTTTGCAATTCGATTAATGTAATTGCTGTTTATAGCAGCACCACCACATAATATTGGAATGTTAACATCAGTTTTTCTTGCATGTTCAACAAAAAATTGCATCTGTTTTGATGTCGATACAAGTAATGCAGATAACCCTACAGCGTCAGGTTTGACTTCATTGATTTTTTCTACAAATTTTTGTAAAGGGACCTGTTTTCCTAAATCATGAACAGTGTACCCATTATTTTCAAAGATTGTTTTTACCAGATTTTTTCCAATATCGTGAACGTCGCCATATACAGTTCCTAAAACTAGAATACCTTTACTGGTACCCTCTTCTTTTAGTAGATATTTTTCTAATTCCTTAACAGCAGCTTTCATGCATTCTGCAGATTTTAGTACAAATGGGAGAATTAATTCCCCTGCACCAAACTTGTCACCAACAATCTTCATGGCAGGAAGTAAATCATCATTTAGTGTTTGAATGGCACCTTGATGTGTAACCTCTTTTTCAGCATTAATTGATAAAATACCATCATTTTCTTGTATCAGGTTTTGCTGTTCTAATTTTTCAGCAATTGCAGATACGACATCATTTTCGATTCCATCTTTGAGACGATTGATGATTCGGAAATTTGCACGTTTACCTGCAGCCCATGTTGGATCAACATCAACCTTCTTGGTCTTTGATGATGAATCTTGGCTGACATTTTCAAAGTGTGTAATTAAGTCAGATAATGCATTTGGATGTTTATTGAAAATCAAATCTTCAACTATCTTCTTTTCTTTTTCATCAATTTCAGTATAAGGAGTGATTTCACGTGCATTTACAATTGCGCTGTCAAGACCGTTTTGTACAGCATGATACAAAAATACTGAATTTAATACACGTCTTGCTTGTGGAACAAGACCAAAACTAATGTTACTTAATCCAAGAGTGGTAAATGATGTTGGAAATCTTTCTTTGACAAGCTTGATTCCTTCCAAAGTGTGTTTACCTGCATCACGAAATTCCTCTTCACCAGTAGCCAGCGTAAATGTTAGAACGTCAAAGATGAATTGTTCTGGACGCAGACCATATTTTTTTCCAGATTTGTACAATAACTCAGCAGTAGCAACTTTTTGTTCAGGAGTTTTTGCCATGCCATCAGGACCAATGCATAATGCAATTGCAGGGATACCATATTTTGCCATTAACGGAGCTAATGCTTTGTATCTGCTTCCATCACCTTCCAGATTGATAGAATTTATGATTGGTTTACCAGGAATTTGCTCAATTGCAGATTCAATAACTTGAGGATCTGTGGAATCAATAACAAGAGGAGCGTCGATTTCAAGACTTAGGCTTTTTACAAGTTTTAGAATAAACTCTTTTTCATCTGAACGTTCGGTAGTTGCAACACATACATCAATACAATGGGCTCCATCTTCAACCTGAGTTCTTGCTAAATCAACTAATCCATCAAAATCATCACTCAAAACCAGTTCTTTTGCTTTTTTAGAACCCTGAGTATTAAGTCGCTCACCAATTATGAGAGGGCCTACCTCTTGTTTCAAATCAACTGATTTTATTGCAGAGCTTACTCTAGCCTTTAACATATAGAATTATGAATGAAATTTTTGTAAATACTTTACTACACTGATTAAACCATATGGTAAAAGACCTATTTTTGCAACTTCTTTTTTAGAGAAATTATCAAGACTGCAGGTGCTACAAAGTACATTCCCACGTTGAGAAGTATGATTCCAATACCGTAACCTAGCATCTCCTCTTCAGAATCAATTTCGACATAGTTGAGGAGTGTCAATGATGTGAGAAGTGGGGTCAAAGTTACCTTGACTGCTTCTTTGAAGACTGGATTTTCTCTTTCATAATCTGCCACATATGGTGAAAATGAATAGTAGAACTGATTGAACTCATTCATGAATGTAGTACCAGATGTTGTTTGCAGTACTGTATTGTCTCGTAGTTCTCTTAGGAATTGAACTTGTGGTGCCATCTCAGAGCCATAAGCTGCAGTTGCAATTAGACAGCCACCACCTTGTGATTCTATTGGTTCAGGTTCGGGTTCGGGTTCTAAAGTGTAAGTTTCTTCTACAGGCATTGCAACAGGTTCAGGTTCAGACATAGGTTCAGGTTCAGGATTTGTTACTTCATCAACAATCTGGATATATTCATCCCGGGTTATTCCAATTCCCTCATAGATTGTATAATCTGGAAAGTTTTCATGAAACCAGTTTTTATAATTCTCTTCATTTAGATACCTTTTGATATAATGACTAGGATCTTTTTCAGGATCAACAAAGCTTAGACGTTGTTTACTAATTTTATTTTCAGAAATAATTTGTTCTGGAGGAGAATCTTCAATTTCTATTTGTAATTGTTCTTGTTCAATTGGCTCGTTTAC
>CACDFH010000011.1 GCA_902552015.1 uncultured marine group I thaumarchaeote
TGGTTATCAGGAATGCAAAAAAAGGTCAAATCGATGACTTGAAGGAAAAGAAAATCTGTGTATACTGTGCTTCTGGTTATCGCGGAAATATTGCAGCTGATGAATTAGTAAAAGCTGGATTTTCTGCGACAAATCTTGAAGGTGGCTATATGGCCTGGACACAATAATTTGAGCTCTAACACAATCAAAAAGGCAGAAAAATTAGTTGCAAATGGTGGAGTTGTAAAAATTGAAGATGATCTTTTTCAAGTAAAATCTTCAAGCGATCCATCAAAATCTTATTTTGTAACTTCTGATTCTTGTGAATGTCCTGGATTCAAAAATTTCTACAAATTCCATCATGGGAAAGGTTTGAAAGCAAACTGTTCTCATTTGGAGGCAATTCGTATATTTTTAAAAGAAAATAAATAAAAAATGCTGATTCTATGAATCAGATTGTTTATATACACATATTCGGTTGTTATACCAGTGATTAACTCTAAACACACACTGACAATATTGGCAAGCTTGATGCTAGTTGCAGGAATGCCTATGGCATTTGCTGACGGACATGCAGCTGATGGTTTGACAATTGCAGCAGATGCAGTTGAGGGTTCAACAACAATCACCATCACAGGACATGCTACATCTAGTAACACTCCTGTAACAATCATGGTTCTTGCACCAAACGGAAACGTTGTTTCTATTGATCAAATCAACCCTGATTCTGATGGTTCATTCACTTCAACAATCGGTGTTGGTGGTCCAATGTGGAAACAAGATGGCGTTTATTCAATAACCGCACAACAAGGTTCTGCTTCAATCAACAAATCAACCGTTGAAGTAGAGATTGCTGATGGTGCAGTAGTTCCAGAATTTGGCACAATTGCATCTCTAGTACTTGTTGTTGCAATTTCTTCAATCGTAGTACTATCTGCAAAAGGCAGACTTAGTTTCACACCAAGAATCTAAACTGTCCACTTTTCTTATTTTCTATTTTTATTTAGATACGCTATAAACTTCATAAGCTCCATCTTTGTTACAATTGTATAGTTGGATGTTGAAAAATTTCAAGATGATGTATATGCCATAACTGAACTGTTATCAAAGAATCTGTCACCTGATTTAATGCCTAAACTGAACTCTGTTAGGCAAAATCTAATTGAATCTTACAAGAAAAATTTAGTAAAAATTAATCATTCAGTTCTAGAATTAATCTGTGCAGCAGAACTAATCTCTCATGGTTTCACAGTAGATGTTGAAAAATCAATATCTGAAATTCTGGTTTGTGATTTATTTGGAAAAAAGGGTGATGATTCTGCAATTATAGAAATTGAGACTGGATTTACTCCTCCTGAACATGCATTAGATACTGTAGACTACTATGCTGCAAGAATTATCAGCAAGATTGCACGATATAGTAAGTATTGTGGAAAATTTTCTCTTGCTACTCCTGTAGTCAATATTTTACCGATATCCGAAATATTTCTCCTTCCTCCAAATGCTCGAAATATTGATGATGTCAAGAAACTCAAAAAACTGTGTGACCGTTTTTACAAAAATCCTAAAATCAACTTAGAGGACATACAAAATGCTCACATCCATTCTGTTTATCTAATAAATACAGACAAAGGATTTGCTAAAGAATTGGATCCTGAATTATATCTACAAATGACAAAGCAATTGATGAAACAAAGTGAAATTGATCTTTAATTTTAGAAATTTGATCTTTGTTAACAATAATTTCTCATAAGGTTTAATACACGATTACCTAGGATGATTGCCATATGACTAAATACAAGTCCACAGCCGAAGTCATGAAAATAATCAGTGACAAAGATAAGATCCGTAACTTTGGTGTTATCGCACATGTGGACCACGGTAAAACTACTATGAGTGACAGTCTTTTGGCACACTCTGGAATTATTTCTCCATCTACTGCAGGAAGCGCATTAGCAATGGACTCCATGAAAGCAGAACAAGAACGAGGTATTACAATTGTTCAGGCTAACGTTACATTACACTATCAACAAGACAACGACGATTATGTCATTAACATGATTGATACTCCAGGTCACGTAGACTTTTCTGGTCGTGTCATTAGAAGTCTTAGGGCAATTGATGGTGCTGTAGTTGTATGTGATGCTGTAGAAGGTATCATGACTCAAACTGAAACTGTAACTAGAATGTCTCTTGAAGAGCGAGTAAGACCTGTTTTGTATATCAATAAAATTGATCGATTAATCAAAGAACTGAGATTAACTCCTGAAAAAATGCAAGAAACTTTGGCAGGTGTTGTTGCAAACTTTAATGAATTAATTGATACTTATGCTGAAGATGAATACAAAGAAAAATGGAAAGTATCCATTCAAGATGGTAGTGTAACATTTGGTTCTGCAAAAGACAAATGGGCAATCAATGTCGATATAATGAAGAAAAAAGGCGTTACATTCAATGATGTAATTGATGCATATTCTGATTCTGGTAAAGTTGAAGATTTAGTAGAAAAAGCACCTTTGGCTGAAGGCGTACTTGGAATGGTAGTTAAACATCATCCTCCTCCACACGTTGCACAAAAATATAGAATTCCAAAAATTTGGAAAGGTGATTTGGAATCTGATACTGGTAAAGCACTTCTTGCTTGTGATGATAACGGTCCAACAATTATGATGTGTGTAAACATGACAATTGATCCTGCTGCAGGTCCTGTAGCAATTGGAAGATTATTTTCTGGTAAAATTAAAGACGGTCAAACGGTAAACATCATTGATACAAATCGTGAAGGTCGTGTACAATCTGTAAACTTTTTCATGTCAAATGTAAGAGAACAGGTTGGTGAACTTGGTGCAGGAAACATTCCTGCCTTATTGGGATTAACTGATGTACGTGCAGGACAAACTATTGCAACTGTAAAAGACATTCCTGTATTTGAAGCATCAAAATATGTTTCAGAGCCTGTTGTACAAATGGCAATTGAACCAAAACATCCAAAAGACTTGCCAAAACTTGTTGAAGTTTTAAGAAAACTTACAATTGAAGATCCAAACCTTGTAATCAAAATTGATGAAGAAAGTGGTGAAACAATTATGGCTGGAATGGGTGTGTTACACCTTGATGTTGCTGTAAATCTAATCAAAGATGCCAAAGTCGAAATTGTAACTTCCGAACCATTAATCAATTACAGAGAAACAATTAACGGAAATTGTGAACCTGTTATGGCAAAATCTCCAAATCGTCACAACAAAATTTTCATGAAAGTTGAACCATTAGAACCTGAAATTGCTGAAATGTGTAGAAACGGAACTCTCAGTGAAATGAAGGATAAAAAAGAAACTGCTCAAATATTGCGTGAAAAAGGTTGGTCACCAGATGTTGCAAAGAAGGTAATGAGATTTGATTCTCGTGGAAATGTCATGATTAACGGAACCAAAGGTGTTCAATTTGTAGATGAATCTACTGATTCGCTATTATCTGGATTTGATGAAGTAATGAGTGAAGGTGGTCTTACAAAAGAACAAGTAAGAAACTGTAAATTCACATTTACCCACTTTGTTCCTCACGAAGACACTGCCCATAGAGGATTGTCTCAACTTGGACCTGCATCAAGACGTGCATGTCTTGCAGCATTTTTGTCTGCAGAACCTGTATTGTTAGAACCAATGCTTGCAATCGAAGTTCGTGTTCCAACTGATCTAATTGGAAATGTTTCATCAGTATTACAAGGAAAACGTGGTAAAGTTTTGGATATGCAACAAAAGGGTGCAACAAGTATTGTAATTGGAGAAGTTCCTGCAGTTGAAACATTTGACATTTCTGAAAAAATGCGTGGTCAAACTGCCGGTAAAGCAATGTGGAATACACATTTCAAAGCATGGACCCCTGTACCAAAATCCATTGCTGCAACTCTAACTGAAGATATACGAAAGAGAAAGGGTCTAAGTCCAAACCCTCCTGCTGCAACTGAATTTATCGACAGAGACTAATGGTAAACGATCTGAGAACCCCTGGTTTTTACATCATAGCTATACTTGGAACAATTGTTACTGCAGGATTTTTCCTAGCATTTTTCCCAACTCTATTCAAAAAACGAATCAATTCAAAATCTGTAATGTATTCTTTAGTAGTATCTGACGTTTATGGAAATAAAACAACTCTTCCTGGAATAAGGACGACTTTTCAAAATAAAGAGGTTGCATTATCCTTTGCAAAATTCTATAAAAAAGAATTTCCTCTATATGATTTTGGTATAATTCATGAACTCAATGGAATTGAAAAATTAATGATCACAAAACACATCTAGAATAGCATAAATTATCTAAATTACATCAAACAGTATGAAAGCAGTTTGGAATGATACCGTTATTGCTGAAAGCGATGACACTGTAGTCGTTGAAGGAAATCACTATTTTCCTTCTGATTCAATCAAAAGTGAGTACTTTCACAAGACTGAAACAAGTACCTCTTGTCCTTGGAAGGGAATGGCAAGTTACTATTCTGTAACTGTAAATGGAAAAACAAACACTGACTGTGCTTGGTATTATCCTGTGCCAAGTAAGGAGGCAGAGAAGATCAAAGACCGAGTTGCCTTCTGGAATGGCGTTCAAATAATCTAAATAGCACATATCTTATCTTTATTCATGGTTGGACCACAAGATGGAGGATTTGGATTTGATCAATCAAAAAAATATACCAGTGTTGACAATCTAGATAAAATATGTGTTCAATGTCAAGCAGGTCAACACAAAAAATGTCTCTTCAAATCAAAAGAACAACCAAATTGTGATTGCGAACATTGTTTAATTTACGGATAAACTTAGTTCCAGCTTAGAAAACTAACCTTTAATCATAACTATTTCTATAATAAAAAATGGAAAAAACTCCTGATGAATCAAAGGCAGAAGTAATTATCAGAATGTTTCCTTCAGATGCAAATCCTGCAGGAAACGTCTTTGGTGGTGCAATCTTAAAACACATTGACATGGTTGCAGGTATAGTTGCTCAAAGATTTAGTCAGACAAATGCTGTAACTGTTAGTATGGACAAGATTAGTTTCTTGAAACCTGTATTTGTTGGAAATGTCTTATTTGTAAAGGCACAAGTAAACTATGTTCAAAAATCATCAATGGAGATAGAAGTAAACGTAGAAGCAGAAGATATTGCAAAAGGAACACGTGTTCATACAGGAAATGCATTTGTCACCTTTGTTGCATTAGACGATAATGGCAAGCCTACGGCAGTTCCAACATTGCGTATTGAAACTCCTGAGGATCAAAAGCGCTTTGATGAAGGTAAAATAAGAATGGAACGCAGGTTAAAAGAACGAGAAAAATAACTCATCCTTTAAGTAATTAATATCAAAATTTTAGATATGTCTGATCTTCTGTACCGATATCGAAAAACATTCGGTCCTGGAATCTTATTTGCCTGCACTGCAATAGGTGTCTCACATCTTGTACAGTCCACAAGAGCTGGTGCAGAATTTGGCTTCATGATTCTTGGGTTTGTCATACTTGCAAATGTTCTAAAATATCCATTCTTTGAACATGGTTCACGTTATGCAAATGTAACTGGTACTAGCATAATTGACGGCTATGAAAAACTCGGAAGAAAATTTTTGATTTTATATCTGGGAATCACTTTGGGCTCTATGTTTTTTGTAACTGCCGCTGTAGGATTTGTTACTGCGGGATTTTTTGAGAATCTCTTTCAGATTGATTTTCTTGGAATATGGACTATGGTTGTATTGTTTGCAATATGTGGAGTCATTTTGTGTATTGGAAAATTTGGAACTCTGGATGGAATTATCAAAGTAATTGGATTTGTTCTAATAATTTCAACAATCACTGCATTTGTTTTAGCTTTGATTAACGGACCTGCAGAACAAACTGAGAATTTTCTTCCTCGAGATTTGTGGAATGACTCTGGAATTTTCTTTTTGATTGCTTTAATGGGATGGATGCCTACTGCTATAGATCTTTCAAGCTGGAATAGCTTGTGGACTATTGCACGAATCAAACAAACAGGTTTTCGACCAAAACTGAAAGAAACACTTACCGAATTTAGAATTGGTTATTTTGTTACTTCTCTAATGGCTATCTTCTTTTTGGGTTTGGGCACACTGGTATTTTTTGGTTCAGGCGAATCTCTGCCGAATAACAATTCCATGTTTGCCCATAAAATAGTCACAATGTTTGCTGATACTATTGGTCAATGGAGCTATATCATAATTGCAGCATCTGCATTTAGCGTCATGTTTGGAACAATACTTGCAGTTTTTGATGGATATTCTCGCTCATTTCAGAAAATTATTCAATTGTTACGAAAAGAGGAATCTGATGATTCAAGAAAAACATATGTCGCAATTGTTTGTATCCTTGCCATTGGTTCTATTCTAATTATTATGCAATTTGGTGACAAACTAAAAGAGTTGGTAGACTTTGCAACAACTTTGTCATTTCTTGTTGCACCTATAATTGCAGTATTGAATCACAAATTGGTAATTGGTAAGTTTCTTCCTAAGGATACTCAGCCTTCTGTATGGATAAAGGGACTCAGTATGTGTGGTATTGTATTTTTGACTGGTTTTGCGCTATTTTTCATATATACAAAATTTTTCTAGAATCATCACACAACTTATAGATATTCTTGTAACACTGGATAATTATGGTAAAAAGTAATTATGAAATTTTAGGTATTTCTGAAGGTGCTTCGAGAAATGAAATTCGTAGTGCATTTAGAAATCTTGCATTAACCCATCATGCAGATAGAGGTGGGCAAGATGAGGAATTTATCATAATTAAACAGGCATTTGAGGATCTCAAAGTTGGGAAAAAGTTTCCTGATTCCCTAGACGAAAAAAAGCGTAAATCAAAATTCTTTTGGGGCACTGATGAAGAAGAACGTCTTCGACAAAACACATTATTGTCAAATGATGTTGCAAAAGAAGTTAAGGTTGCACAGGAATGGCTTGACGCACTAAACAGAACTGATGCAACAGGAACTAGATTATTTGGATCAAATGAATTGGGACAAATCGAACTTGAAAGAAAACCAACAGGAGCTCTATCAATAAAAGGAAAATTTTGGGCTGGAAAAATATCTTATCCAAATCATGTCTTCATGTGGGGCAGTATGACAAGTCCATACTTTTTAGACGCCGATGATTCTAAAACTTTAATTCATCTTGCACAAGGAACTTTCAAATTAATGGAGCCGTTAGAAAATGGCTATAACATTGAGAATGGTTCTCATATTATTGTAGATAATGGTGATATTGTATGTGGCAATGTCAATGGAATACGACAGCAAGTGCCACATCCAACAGGCCGTGTTGGTATGTCTATAACAAAAGAACATTTTACAAAATTGGAGGCTCCAAATGGCAAAATCATTGCAGGCGATATTAGAGAAACTGTCTCATTGGATGCTCAAGAAGTTTTAGCACTTAATCTAATTGACAATGTAATAGTTCGAGGCAAGAAAATTTCTATTTTTGGTCCTAAAGTAAGCTATGATGTATTTTTTGAATTAAAAGAAGGTGGTATGATACGTTTCTATGATAAGGGCTCAGGATTTGATATTAGTGATGATGCAATAATCAAACTTGAAAATGGAAAAGAGTTTTTCTTAGATGATCTTAAAACAAGAAAATTGATTGGATTTGGAGGACAAGACATGTCATACGAGTTTCTAGACAGTTTGGAAGAAAGCAGTGGCGTCATTCCATCTAATTGGACATCAAAATTGTCTGGTTTGTTTAAGAAAAATTAATTACTTTTTAATTCCCAGTGCTCTGTTTTTCAATCTTAGTTGAGTACTTCTACATTTTCTACATCTTGTAGCGCTCATGTCTAATCTTGCACCGCATGAAATACAGATTTTCATATGTAGTCTTGCTTTTTGTGCAATCTGTTTTTTTAGAGGATCTGCAACTGGCATAGTAATTCGTCAAAAATCTGTTATTTATTCTATTAGCTATTCATTTTTCCGGCTAATAGTACTGCTACCTCACCTGGTCTCTTTGCAACAGGAATGTTTGCCTTTGCAAACATGGATATCTTGGATTCGGCTGAGCCGTATGTTCCCATAACTATGGCCCCTGCATGTCCCATGCGTTTTTCTTTTGGTGCCTGTCGTCCTGCGATATATCCGACAATTGGTTTACTAAATCCGGTATCTATGATATGTTGAGCCAAAATCTCTTCAGAGTCTCCTCCGATTTCTCCTACAACTACCATTGCCTCTAATTCTGGATCATCTTTTACCATATCAAAAGCGTCAATCATACGTGTTCCGTTAACTGGGTCTCCTCCAATGCCTATTGTGATATTTTGACCAAAACCAGCACTTGTTAGATTATTTGAAATTTCATAAAGTAATGTTCCACTTTTTGATAGTACTGCTACTTTTCCAGATGAAAATGGACTTGCAGGCATGATTCCTACCTTGATCAATCCTGGAACTATCACTCCAGGTGTATTTGGTCCAATCATTATTGCATCTTTTTGTTTTGCAAGTTCAATTGCCTCCATTGCATCTCTAATCGGAACATGTTCTGGAATTGCAACTAGTAATTTTATTCCTGAATTTAGTGCATCTTTTGCAGCATCTAAGAAGAATTTTGCTGGAACAAATACTATTGATATTTCTGCACCTGTTGCATCAACTGCTTCTTTTACTGAATTGTAAACTGGGATTTTATCTTCAAATTTTTGTCCTCCTTTTCCAGGTGTAACGCCTGCTACAATATTTGTTCCATACTCTAACATTAGTTTGGTATGTGTTGAACCATACTTACCGGTAATTCCTTGTACGATAACTGGTTGTTTTTGATAATTACCGTCTGCATCTTTTTTACCACGAAGAATTTCATAAATGTCTGTCATTTGTTTGCCTCCATTACTACTCCGTTAATTGCTTCTTCAATGGAATCAAACATTTTGGTTTTTGTATCTTTTAACATTTCTTTTGCTTTGTCTGATTCTGTACCCATTAATCTTGCAAAAACTGGAAGATCAATTAAATTATTATTATATGCTTGAATGAATGCTTCTGCGACTGTTGTTGTTTTTACAATTCCGCCGTAAAGATTAACTAAAATTCCTTTAACTCTACTCATCTTACTAATCAAAGTTAATGCTTCGTATACTGATTCTGTTGTAGCACCTCCTCCAACATCCAAAAATGTTGCAGGTTTTCCTCCGTTATCTGTAACAAGATCAAATGTTGACATTACTAATCCTGCCCCATTTCCTATAACTGCAATATTTCCGTCAAGCTCTACAAGTGAAAATCCACTCTTTTCAGCTTGTTCTTCTAATGCAGATTTTTCTTGATATTTTTGTAATTCTTCATGTCTAAAGTTTGAGTTATCATCTGTCATTACTTTTCCATCAAGTGCCATCAATGTTCCATCTTTTAGAATAGCAAGTGGATTAATTTCTGCCAACTCTGCTTCTTTTTCAATAGTTAATTTTGATAATTTTTGTAACATTTCAACAAATTGTTCTTCTTGTGAATCTTTTAGACCAATTTCGTTTGCAACTTCTTTTGCAGTTTGTGTATCAACATCTCCTAATCCAACTTCACGAATAGTCTGATTCTTTACTGATTCTATTTCTACTCCTCCTTCTGATGAGGCAATGATTGTATAGCATCGTTTACTTCTATTCAAAAACAATGATAGATACAGTTCTTTTTCAATATCGGCCATTTTTTCAAGTAAAATGGCACGGGTTTTTTCCCCCTTTATTGACATGTTTAGCAATTGAGGGTATTTGAGCTCAAATTCGTCATCACTGTTACATTTTTGAATTCCTCCTGCTTTTCCTCTTCCTCCTACTGGAACCTGAACTTTTATGACAAATGGATATCCTAGTTCTTTAGCGTCTTTTCTTCCTTTTTCGATGTCTTTTGATGAAATACTAGGTGGCGTTCTTATGCCAAATTCTTTGAAAAGCTCTTTTGCTTGATATTCTAAAAGACGCATAAATCCAGTCCAGAAATGGACTTTATATTCCTATTAGCTATTCAAACTGGTCTTCTAACAGGTCTACTACTTGTCCAAAAAGATCTTTACTTTTTTTCAAGAGTCTATCTGGAAATTCCTCTGTAGAAAATACGATTTGCTGTTTAATCTCTGGAATTACCATTCCTCCTGAAACAATCACCTGTTCAATAACGTGATCTTGCGTTAATGTACAGACAATCTCCTCGAAAACATCTTCTTTTTCTTCTAGTGTTTCTCTGTACAAAACAATTGGTGTGTTTGTTTGACTAATGAAATTTGTAGCCTTTACCAGTAATTCTTGTAAATGGTGAACCGACCATGTGTCTAAACTAATCTGTTTCACCATGCCATACTATGGCGAATTTTCTATATAAGCCTCGTAGGTACCTGTTAACTCAACAATTGGTCAAGCTTTTGTAAAGCTACTCGACTGCGATCCTTATTTTTAATCCGTCAATATCGTCATCTTTGTAGTTTTTGCATGATTCTGTAAAATCTACATTTTTGACTCTAACTAAAAATGCAATATCTTCTGTCTTATCTTTAATCAAATTTAGAGACTCTTCGTCTAATTCTAAAATCGAAGCTCTTTCCAAAATATCTGTAGGATTGAATCCTCTTTCTTTTCTTAAGGTTTGAATTCTTCTTGCCAAATCTTTAATCAAACCTTTTGACATCATCTCGTTGTCTCTTTCCAATGAAATTACAACAATTAGATTTTGTCTTTTTGCAAATTGATACTTTTCATTAACCTCAAAATCTACAATGAAATCTTCTTTATCTAATACAACTGAATTATCTCCAATTTGGAATGTGTAATTATTATTTTTCTTTAATTCATCAATGATTGATTCTGGATCTGTTTCTGAAAACATTTTCAATAATTTTCCCATGTCCTGCTTTGCTTTTGGACCAATAGCGCTTCTCTCTAACTCTATTTTAGGCACAACTGGCAAGCCTTTTTCTTTTAATTCTAGATATTGTTCCATACCTTCAGAACTATCGATCTCAAAAATTTCATAATTTTGTATATTCATTTGTGACTTTACAAGTTCTGATAATGATTCTAAAACTTGTTTTTCCCCTTTGTTTAAACAAATCATAGCTTGGTTTAATGGCCATCTTCGTTTTAGCTTGCCTTTCATTCTTGCAGCAGATGTTACTGAAACTGTTTCTTTGAGTAAATCAAATGATGTTTCAACTTTCTCATCAATTAATGATGAATCTACCTTTGGCCATGATTCAAGTAAAATATTTTCTTTCTCAGAAAATATGGATTTGTACAGATATTGTGATGTAAATGGTGCAAATGGATGAATCAATATGTTGATTGTTTTCAAAGTTTTTGCAAGAATTGCGTATATTGTAAAGCGTCTATCTTTTTTTGAATCATCTTCATCCCATAATTCTGATTTAATTATTGGAATGTAAATTTGGCTTAGAGAATTTATCAAAAAGTCTTCAATTGATTTTGCAGATTCATGAAATCGGCATGAATCATTTGTTTCAGTAGTCCTTTCGATCATTCTTTGAAGTTTTGATAACAACCATACGTCTGGAGGTGTTAGTAAATCATTTTTCTTTGCCCATTCAATAGTTGATTCTTCTACATTGAATTTATCATACTCACTGTTTTGTTTGTAAAATGTATGTAAATGATATAATGTACTTATCACCTGATAAGGTCTTGACATTAATTCTTTAGTGCTAAAGTTTAACGGTTCAATTGGACTTGCTTTCCACATAAAATAAAATCGAACAAGATCTACTGGATATTTTTCTAAAAGCTCTTTTGCCTCAAGTACATTTCCTTTACTCTTACTCATCTTGTTTCCGTTTTCATCTAACACATGCCCTTGAAACAGAAATGATTTGTATGGTGAAACTGATGCGTTATTGTAAATTACATTTTCAATCAAAAGTGTATATGCCCATCCTCTTGTTTGATCGATACCTTCTGTAAAGAACGGTGCTGGAATTTTTTCTTTGTATGTATCTTCATCTAATGATGCTATTGGTGCCGCACCACTATTATGCCATGTATCAAGCACAAATTCTTCTCTTTGCATTACTCCGCTACACTCTTTGCATTTGACCTTGATCTTATCAATCCACGGTCTATGTAATTCAAAATTTTCTCCGTCTGGCAACTCAATTGCAGATTCAACAATTTCTTTTCTTGAGAATAATTGCTCTGTGTTTTCACAATCATTACATTTCCAAACTGGAATTGGGCATCCCCAATATCTTTCTCGTGAAATACACCATGGATGTTTTTCTTTGATAATTTCTAAAAATCTATTTTTTGGTTGATCAAAAAAGTATTCTACATCTTCAGCTGCTTTGATTGCTTTATCGCCAAGTTTGTCAAGCATGTAAAAATATTCTCTACGTGCAAGCCATACTAAACCATGATTGCAACGCCAGCATAATGGATATTTGTGCTTAATTTTACCAATTTTTACTAGTGCATTTCTATCTTTTACCGATTGAACTAATTTCTCATCTGCATCTCTAACAAATAATCCTGCATATTTTCCTGCATCTTCTGTAAATTTTACTTCATCATCAATTGGACAGAAAACTGTAACATTTCGTTTCATTGCAATGTTATTATCTTCTTCACCATTTGCTGGAGATAGATGAACTAGCCCACTACCTGCATTAACATCTACAAAATTTTCTGCAACCGTTACATGATAATTATCTTGTTTTGAAATTTCTGCAAGTTTTGGTATTTCATCTAATAATGGATGTATGTATTTTTTACCTTCCATTTCACTTCCCAAAAATGTTCTTTTAATTTCATATTCCTCAATTTTGACTTCTGTCATGAATTCTTCTAAGCGTGTTTTTCCTACAACCCATGTTTCACCTTCTACTAACACTTCAACATATTCCTCTTTTGGATTAACTCCTACCATTGCATCTGTTACAAGTGTAAATGGCATTGTAGTCCATACAATCAAAAATTTTTCTTCTTCTGCAAGTTTTACTTTGTAATATAATGATGGGTCTTTCACCATATCATATCCTTGATTAACTTCAGAATGGCTTAATGATGTTTGACAGCTTGGACAGTACGCAACAACTCTAAAACCTTCAGTCATTATTCCATTCTCAAATGCTTTTTTCATTAATTGCCATTCTTTTTCAATAAATTCATCTTTGTACGTCCAGTATGCTTTATCTTGGTCAAATGACATTCCAATTAATTTATCAACTTCTACCCATTTCGTATGGTATTTCTGAACTAAATTCTTACATTCTGCAACTAATTTTTCAATATCTTCTGTTGAACTAATATCACTTTTTCCATTTTCCATACCTAATTCTTTTTCAGCTTGTAACTCAACAGGTAATCCTTGTGTATCCCATCCTGCATTAAAAATGACTTTGTTTCCTGATAGTACATTGTATCTATACCATAAATCTTTGAAAACTCTTCCCCTTAGATGTCCTGCATGTGGAATTCCGTTCATTGTAGGTGGTCCTTCAATAAACATTATTTCATTTTTTTTAGCGTCATCTTGTTGAATTAATTTTGAAATATCTTTATCTTCCAAATCATTTTGAACATTTTTTTCAATTTGTTTGATATCAAATTTTTCTACGAGTTCCATCTATCGTTTGAAAAGGTATTTCATATAAAATCTCTTTGAGGAATATATACTGGAATCTTGTTCAATAATTATTGGTTAATGTCTTAGTTGTGGGCGCTGGAGGACGCGAACACGCACTGTCATGGAAATTATCAACTTCTGAAAAAATTGATCAAGTATATACAGCTCCTGGAAATGGCGGTACACTTCAAAATGTTGAATTATCTGTTACTGATATTGAAGGATTAGCAAAATTTGCTCAAGAAAAAAATTGTTTTACTGTAGTTGGTCCTGAAGATCCACTTGCTGCAGGCATAGTTGATGCCTTTGTTGAAAAAGGTCTGCCTGTTTTTGGACCTACAAAAAATGCAGCAAAATTAGAATCAAGTAAAATTTGGGCAAAAGAATTCATGAAACGAAATTCAATTCCTACTGCAGATTTTGAAATATTTGATGATGCACAAAAAGCAAAAGATTTTGTAAAATCGTATGAAAACCCTGTTGTAATTAAGGCCGATGGTCTTGCAGCAGGAAAAGGTGTAATTGTTTGTAAGAATAAAGATGAAGCAAATGACGCCATTGACACAATTTTAACAAAAAAATCATTTGGTGATGCAGGTTCTAAAATTATAATTGAAGAAAGAATTGATGGTGTCGAAGCATCATACATTGCATTATGTGATGGAAAAATAGGAATTCCTATGGCTACAAGTCAGGATCACAAGCGGGTTTTTGATAATGATGAGGGTCCGAACACTGGAGGTATGGGTGCATATTCTCCTACGCCTATAATTGATGAAAAACTTGGAACAGAAATTCAAGAAAAAATTATTGATAAAACAATTCGTGCAATGCGCGATGAAGGATTTGAGTTTAAGGGATTCTTGTATGCTGGAATAATGATTAAAGATGGTACTCCATATGTTCTTGAGTACAATGTACGCATGGGCGACCCTGAATGCCAACCAATACTGATGCGTCTTGATTCTGATTTGTATGATTATCTTCATGCATCATCTGAAGGAAAATTAAATGAGTTGCCTGAAATTTCTTGGAAAAATCAATACTCTGTATGTGTTGTTCTTGCATCCAAAGGATATCCTTCATCATACCCTACCGGAGATGAAATTACTGGATTTGAAAATATTCCATCTGACGCATTAGTTTTTCATGCTGGAACAAAAAGACAAGATAACAAAATAAAATCCAATGGTGGACGTGTTCTCGGAGTTACTGCATTAGGTTCTAGCCTTCAAGATGCAATTAACAATGCGTATGATGCATGTAATCATATACATTGGACTAACAAATACCATAGAACCGATATAGGAAAAAAAGGCTTATCTAATTTATGATATTTTTATAACATCTTTTTCTGTAATTATCCAATCCATTTTGACATCTTCGTCTGAAATTGGAATTGTCTTAACAATTTGTTTTGAATAAGAAAGTCCAATCTTGATTAAATTTTTCTTTTCTAGATATTTGTCATAAAATCCTGCTCCATACCCAATTCTATTTCCTTCGTCGTCCAATCCCACGCATGGCACTAAAATCACATCGTGATTTTCTTGTATTGGCGCATTATCTTTTGGTTCTGGTATGTCAAATTCTCCTTTTTCTAATTTTGTCAAATCTTCAATTTTCCTAAATGACATTATACCATTTGATATTCTAGGTAATGAAACGGTCTTTTTTTCTTTCAAAAGTTCTGTGATTAATTCAACTGTTTGAACCTCACTTCCTATAGAATAATAGCATCCAATTGATTCTGCCTCTGAAATTACCTTTGTCTTCATTAATTTTGATATTATTTTCTTACTATGAATCTCCATCAAATCAAATGATGTGGAGTCTCTTTTTTCTAAAAGATGCTTACGTAAAGCAGCTTTTTCAGGATTAGATGTCAATTCCCTTAGATATCGCAGCTGCAGTTACAGTATTTTTCAAAAGCATGGCAACAGTCATTGGTCCAACTCCCCCTGGTACTGGTGATGCATATGATGCTTTTTCAATAATTTCTGCAAAATCTGCATCTCCTGCTAACTTTCCTTCATGTCTTGTAGTTGCAACATCAATGACTACTGCACCTTCTTTCACCATGTCTGGTGTAAGTTTGAAAATTTCTCGATTCCCAACTCCTGTTATTATTATGTCTGAATCTAAACAAATTTTCTTCAAATCTTTAGTTTTTGAATGACATGTGGTCACTGTTGCATTGTTTTGTAATAATAGGTGGTAAAGTGGTTTTCCAACCAAATTACTTCTGTTAATGATTACGACATTTTTTCCTTCTAATTCGATATTGTAGTACTTGCACATTTCAATAATACCTGAAGGTGTACATGCAACTAGCATTGCTTTTCCGATTGATAATAATCCGACATTAGGAGGTGTTAAACCATCCACATCTTTTTCAGGTAAAATTTGTGTCGTTGTTTTAAATTCATTTAGGTGAGATGGTAGTGGTAATTGTACCAAAATGCCATGAACCGTTTCATCTGCATTTAATTTTTCAATTAATTCATTTAATTCATCCTGTGTAATGTCTGCTGACGGTGTATGATCTTTTGTTAAAATTCCAACTTCTTCGCAGGCTCTGTGTTTATTCCTAACATACGTTGCAGAAGCAGGATTATCGCCAACTAATACAGTTGCAAGACATGGGTTGATTCCTTTTGATTTTAAATCACTAGTTATCTTTGAAACTTTTTCCTTGATGTTTTTTGCAACTTCTAAACCATCTATTTTTGTTCCAGTCAATGATGGTTAATTCTCAAGGCTAATAATAAATCCTTGAAAATCACCGAAAAGAAATTATTTGGTTAACAAAAGTCGATGATATGTTCGTCGCAATTGTAGAAATTGTTCTCAAAGATGAGAAAAAAGATGATTTTAAGACTTGGATTACAGATTCAAACAAAACATTATCAAAATTTGACGGTTTTGTTTCTAGAAGATTATTAGAATCACGTGATGGCGCAAATCGAATAATGGTTGAATTCAAAGATATGGAGTCATTCCAAAAAATGCATTCTAGCCCAGAACATAGTAAATTCGCATCCGAAATTGGCCAATTCATGGCTCAACCACCACAACGCAATTTCTTCCAAGTGGTTGCAGAATAAAATGAAATTTGAATATAACACAGATGATTATATTAGAAAAATAAATGGCAGCACCTCATATTTTAACACATTTCTTGATAAGGAAACACTTGCTGCTGGAGTTTTGGTCTTAAAACCTGGTGAAGAAGATACTCAACTTCCACATGAATCTGATGAAATGTATTACATTTTAGAAGGTGATGGATTTCTAAAAATTAAAAATAAAAACTATAAACTAAAAAAAGGAAAAGCATTTTTTGTTCCAAAAGATACTGAACATTATTTTTTTGGAAATAAAACTAAATTAAAAGTACTATACTTCTTTGGTGGTCCTGACTCTTAATTTGAAATTTTTACTTTTCTTCCCTTAATTGAAATCTTTTTCTTAGCAAAAAGTTCTACAGCTTTAGGATAAACCTCGTGCTCTTTGACAAGAATTTTTTTTGATAATGATTTTTCTGTATCATTGTTGCTTATCTTGACAACTTCCTGTATGATTATCGGACCTGTATCTACACCTTCATCTACAAAATGAACGGTACACCCTGAAAACTTTGAGCCAAATTCTATTGCTTGTTTTTGCGCATCTAATCCTGGAAATGCAGGTAGGAGTGCAGGATGAATGTTTAAAATTTTATTTTTATATTCTTTGATGAAGTATGGACTGATAATTCTCATAAATCCTGCCAAACAAACTAGTCCATTTGAAGGAGTTACTTTGTATTTTTTTAATGTTGAAATGATTTCCTTATCGTACTGCAGTCTTTTTCCTTTGTATTTTGAACTATCTACGATCTCTATTTGAACACCCATTTTTTTTGCAATTGCTAATCCTTTTGCATTGGGTTTGTTTGAAATAACTACTGCGGGATTGATTGGAATTTTTTTGTTTTTAATTGCCTTAAGAATTGATTCCATGTTACTACCTCTGCCTGAAATCAAAATTCCCAGATTTTTCAATACCTGATTTTATTCATGGAATAAATTAAACGCTATGTTAACATTCGATCAAACTTGCAATTTATTTAATCAAAATCATCTGATTAATTGTAATGAGAGATGTCAGATTAACAAAAAATGGCATACAGTGTACAGATTCTAATTCCACCGTATACCTAGATCCAAAAAAAATTCAAAATGATGGTGTGCATTTTGTCTCGCACGCACATATTGATCATCTTCCAAATAGTGGAACTGGTACTATTCTTTCTTCACCTGAAACTAATAAAATTGCAGAATTGCGTGGTTTTACGCTCAAAAACTCTACTGATTCTATTCAAAATTTCACACTTGTTGACAGCGGTCACATCTTTGGTTCAAAGGGCCTTCTCTTTGATGATATATTTTACACAGGTGATATATCAACACGGGATCGTGGTTTTCTAAAAGGTGCACAAATTCCAAAATGCAAGACGTTGATAACTGAATGTACTTTTGGGTTACCTGAATTTGTTCTTCCTCCTGTTACTGAAATTGTAAAACAAGTAAATGAAATAATTGCAAATCTTTATTCAAAAGGAAAACCTGTTCTCCTTCTTGGTTATGAACTAGGAAAAGCTCAAACACTTTCACAATTATTTGGAGATTGGGATCCAATCTATTATCATGATTCTGTAAAAAAAATGAATGATTTACATCGTTCAATGGGTGTTCCTTTGAAAGATTCAATTGGTCATACTGAAGCTGAATCAAATGGTTTGTTAGATAAAAAACCATGGGTTATGGTGGCCCCAATGATGAGTGCAAAAAATAATTTCATTAAACATATGAAAACAAAATATGATGTAATTACAATAGGATTTAGTGGCTGGGCAAATTCTAAAAAATTTGGTTTTTCAAGAGGAACTGATTATTCAATTCCATTAAGTGACCATTGTGATTACAATGAACTAATTGATCTTGTAAAACAATCTGAAGCAGAAAAAGTTTACACAATTCATGGATTTGTTGACGAATTTGCAATGGACTTGAATAATCTTGGATTTTCTGCACAACCATTACGTGAAATTTCTCTAGATAATTTCTGTTAATCGAATTTTCGTAAACTTCGATTATATGCAACACCAAATCTATGTGTCTCATCTCTAATGTGTTGCAAAATTTTTATCGAATCTTTGTTTTTTGATATACGTATTGATTTTGTTCTCTTTGGAATGAAAATTTCTTCGTTTTCTTTTGCAAGTGATACGCAGGGTGTTTCGATTCCTACCTCTTTTAATGCTGATAGTGCTGCAGTAAGCTGACCTTTACCGCCATCAATTACTATTAGATCCGGAAATTCACTTTTCTCTTTTCTTAATCTCCAATATCTTCTGCCTACTATTTCGTTAATCATAGCAAAATCGTCTCTCCCTGTCACTGTTTTTATCTTAAATTTTCTATAGCATGATTTGTCTGGTTTGCCGTCCACAAATCTTGCCATGGAGCCTACCGCATATTCATCTCCATGATTTGATATATCAAAGCACTCTATTATGCGTGGAATTGATGGGAGTTTGAGAATATCTCTTAATTCTACTAATCCGGGTTCTGCATTTTTACTTTGAATCAAATCTAGATTTCGAAGAATCAATTCAATCATTTCCTTTCTTTTTCCTTTTGCGCCGACTACAATTTTGACTAAAAATCCTGCTCTGTCTGTTAATGCATCGGCAAGTGATTGTTTTTCTTCAACTTCTTCGCTTGTAACAATTGTCTTAGGAATTTGATGTGTTGTATAGTATTGATATAGGAAATTTGTTAAATTATTATCTCCGATTAGATCAAAAGAGAATTTTTCACTATCTCTAATCACTCCGTGTGTTTGTCTAAATGTCATCACTATTGCATCTTGTTTTCCATATCTTATACCGAAATATTCCTCATCTGATTTTTTTGCATCCTCCATTTTTTTGCCTGAATCTATGCTGCCTAATCTCTGTAGTGTATCTCTAATCTCTATGGCTCTTTCAAATTGTTGTGATTCTGAAGCATCTTCCATTTGTTTCTGTAATTTCTTTGCAAATTCTTTCATTTGCTGTTTACTTTTTAGAATTGATTCTAAATCTGAAATATTTTTCCCATATTCTTCTTGTGCTGATTTGAATTCACACGGTCCATCACAATTTCCTATATGATACTCTAAACATACTTTTTTTGGCAGCGTATTGCAAATTCTTACTTTGAATGATTTTCTTAACGAGCCTATTGTTAATAATTTTGAACTCCCTTTTGTAAATGGTCCAAAAATCTTTCCTTTACCTAGAAAATCTCCATTACGTGTTCGTCTTGCAACTAATAATCTAGGAAATTTTTCATTTGTAACTCTAAGGTATGTGTATCTTTGCTGATCTTTTAATTCAATATTGTATGTTGGTCTGTATCTTTTAATCATGTTTGATTCAAGCAAAAATGCTTCGCTTTCATTATCTGTTAAAACAAATTCGATATCTGCAATTTTTGAAACTAACTTTTGTGTTTTATAATTTTGATTTTTCAAAAAATATGATTTCACTCTATTTTTCAAATTCTTTGCTTTCCCAATGTAGATTATCTCTTCTTTGGAATCTTTCATTAAGTAAATTCCCGGTTCTTTAGGTATGGAAATTTTGGATATATCAAATGTCATTTATTTATCACTTTTTTGAGATATTTGCCTGTGTAACTTTTTGTAAATCCTGATACCTCTTTTGGTGTGCCTGCTATGACTAAATTTCCACCCTCATCTCCTCCTTCTGGACCTAAATCTATTATCCAATCTGAATTTTTTATGACATCCATGTTATGTTCAATCACAATTACTGTATTTCCTACATTTACCAATCTGTTCAAAACATCAAGTAGTTTTTGAACATCTGCAAAATGTAATCCTGTTGTAGGTTCATCCAAAATGTATAGTGTTTTTCCTGTTCCTCTTTTTGATAATTCTGATGCAAGTTTTACTCGTTGTGCTTCTCCACCTGATAATGTAGTTGAAGATTGACCAAGTTTTATGTATCCTAATCCTACGTCAAGAACAGTTTCTAATTTCTTTTTTATCGCTGGTATGTTTTCAAAAAATTTCAGCGCTTCTTCTACTGTCATTTGTAAAATATCTGCAATGTTTTTTCCCTTGTACATAACGCCTAATGTTTCGGAATTGTATCTCTTTCCATTACATTCATCACATTTTACATACACATCTGATAAAAATTGCATTTCAATTTTTTTTACTCCATCTCCTTCACATGCAAAACATCTTCCCACTGCAACATTAAATGAAAATTGTCCTGGTGTGTATCCTCTTTCTTTTGATAGTTCAGTATTTGCAAAAAGCTCTCTTATTGGTGTAAATGCACCGATGTATGTTGCAGGATTAGATCTAGGCGTTCTTCCTATAGGTGATTGATCAATTGAAATTATTTTATCTATATTTTCTACTCCTGCCACATCTTTGTGTTTTCCCGGAAGTCCTGTGGTCTTGTAGAAATAAGATGATAATGCTTTGAGTAATATGTCGTTGACTAATGTTGATTTTCCTGAACCTGATACTCCTGTAACTGAAATTAGATATCCTAATGGAAATTCAACGTTTATGTTTTTTAGATTATTTTCTTGTGCACCTTTTACGACAATTTTCCCTTTCTGTTCTCTAATTTTGTCATCAATCTTGATTAGATTGTGATCTTTTAGATAATCTCCTGTAACTGATTTGTGATTATTGAGAATTTGTTTTAACGTACCTTCGAAAACTACATTTCCTCCATGTACTCCTGCACCTGGACCTAAATCTAAAATCCAATCTGAATTTCTAATAATTTCTTCATCATGTTCTACTACTATGACTGTATTTCCTAGATCTCGTAATTTTGATAATGTTTTGATTAATCTTGCATTGTCCCTTTGATGCAAACCTATTGTAGGTTCATCTAGTACGTACAAAACTCCTGTCAAATTCGAACCAATCTGTGTTGCCAATCTAATTCTTTGAGATTCTCCTCCTGAAAGTGTTGCACTTGAACGATTCAAAGAAAGATAGTTCAATCCAACATTTCTTAAAAATTCCAATCTTTCTTTAATTTCTTTTAAAATATCTCTTGCAATGAATTGTTCGGTATCAGTTAATTCTAATTTATTAAAAAATTCGTAAGCTGAGTCAATTGATAAATCGCAAACTTCCATTATGTTTTTTGAATTAATTTTCACTGCTAGTGCTTCTGGTTTTAGCTTTCTACCTTGACATGTTATGCATGGTGTATCTCTCATGAATTGTTTTAACCATTCTCTTTTAGACTCTGAATCAGTTTCCATAAATTTTCGTTGTAGATTGTTTAAGACACCCTCAAACGCATCTGTATATTCCCAAATTGTATCGCTAGTTTTTGCTTCATATGAAAATTTCATAACATCTTCGGTACCATACAAAATTACTTTGATTTGTTTTGATTTCATTTGGTTTATCGGGGTCATCAAATTGAATTTGTATTTTTTACCGACTACTCTCAATTCTTGTTTTCTATATGATGAAAATCTACCACTCCATGGAACAATTGCTCCATCTAAAATTGATTTTGTTTTATCCGGGATTACTAAATCTGGATCAAATTCCATTTTAACACCTAATCCATTACATTGATTACACATTCCAAATGGAGAATTGAAAGAAAATGTACGTGGTTCTAACTCTCCTACTGTAATGCCACAATGCGGACATGCGTTATTTTGTGAAAAAATTTTCTCATTTTTTTCTGATGCAACTAGAACTGAACCTTTTGCAGCCTTTAATGCAGTCTGTATGCCTTCAAAAATTCTACTTTTGTCAGATTTTGTTGCTACGATTCTATCTACTACAATCTCAATATTGTGCCATTTTTGTCTGTCAAGTTTTGGAAATTCATCTTCGAGTAAAATTATTTCTCCGTCTACTCTTGCTCTTGAATATCCATCTTTTTTCATTTGTTCAAATAATTTTTCATATGTTCCTTTTTTTCTTTGAATTAATGGGGCTAAAACAAGAACTTTTTTCTGTGAAAATTCTTTTATCACTGAATCTGTAATTGATTCAATTGATTGAGTTGAAATTTTTCTTCCACAATTTGTACAATGTGGAATTCCAATTCTTGCAAATAATAATCTCATATAATCATAAATCTCTGTTGTAGTTCCCACTGTTGAGCGTGGATTTTTACTAGTTGTTTTTTGTTGAATTGAAATTGCAGGTGATAATCCATCTATAGAATCAACATCTGGCTTGTCCATCATTTCTAAAAATTGTCTTGCATATGCAGAAAGTGATTCAACATAGCGTCTTTGACCTTCTGCATAAATTGTATCAAATGCAAGTGTGGACTTTCCTGAACCTGACAATCCGCTGATTACAATTATTTTATTTTTTGGAATGTTCACGTCAATATTTTTTAAATTATGGTGACGTGCACCTCTAACTTTTAACTCATTTTGTTCCATCTTTTTCTAACTCCTTTTCAATTCTTTTTATTTTGTCTCTGCATTTTATTGCATTCTCGAAATCTAGATCTTCTGCAAACACTTTCATTTTCATTTCAATTTCAATTTTTTGTTTACCCAAGTCTGTTTTTGATTTATTTTTGATATCATCTAGTTCTGTTTCTTGTTCTGGTATTGATTTTATGATTGTTCTAGGTGTAATTTTATTCTCGTCATTATACTCTATCTGTTTTTGTCGTCTTCTTTCTGTTTCTGCAATTGCAGATTTCATTGATTTTGTAATATTATCTGCATACATGATCACTTTACCTTCTGAATTTCTTGCGGCTCTTCCAAAAGTTTGGATTAAGCTTGTGTTATTTCTCAAAAAACCTTCCTTATCTGCATCTAAAATTGCTACTAGCGATACTTCTGGTATGTCCAGTCCTTCTCTTAGCAGATTTATGCCTACTAATACGTCAAATTCTCCTAATCTTAATTGTCTGATTAATTCTGTTCTTTGTAACCCTTCTATCTCTGAATGTAGATATCTCACTCTGATTTCTTTTTTAGATAAATATTCTGCTAGATCTTCTGCCATTCTTTTGGTTAATGTTGTAACTAAAGTACGTTCATTTTTTTTGGCTCTCTTTGTA